>NZ_JASAUS010000213.1:0-9424 GCF_029953005.1 Bradyrhizobium sp. Mp27
GAAGCTCTTGCCCGGGAAACAAACTCAAACTAACAGTCCCTTGTCCTGCCTCGCGGGTGGAGGAATTTGACTGACCACACCCGGAGGAATTTGAAGTGACCCGCGGGGGCTCGGTCGCGCCCGAGAGGCTGGCATCGTAGGAGCCGGTCATTCCGAGCGCTTCGCTCAGCACCGTCATCACGTCGTCGATCTCGCCGATGACGCGTGCGCCAACCTTGTCGATGCGGTCGGTGGTCTTGATGTGGGAAAGATAGGTCTCGTAGATCTGCTCGAGATCGCCTTCGGTCAGCTTGCCGTGGCGCGCCAGCGTCTCGTTGATGATCTTGTTGAGCGGTGCGTTATAGCCGGTGGCGTAGACGTACCAGATCTCATAATTGCGGGGAATTGCGGTCTGTCGAAGCGAGCGGATCTGACCGAGAGCCACTTCGGCGAACGCCATCGTGCGTTCGTGTTCGTCGAGCACCTTGACCACTGAACATACCCCACAGCGGTCGGTGCGCCATCGACCGCAGCAATGCTTAAATTATGTTCGTAGGCTAACGGACGATCGTGAACGCTCTGTAAACAGATGTTCGCGAATGCATCAGAATAAGTGTGAAACGGCTCTGCTCAACCGACCTGAATCGCGCGCCGGCGCGTCAGGCGCCGGCGGGAGAACGCACTGGCCGTAGCAGAAACGCCGGAAGGTGCGAGTGATCGCCGGGCTCGGTATCGGCCTCGCGCTGGCGGCGCGGCTCGGGGCGGCCAATCGACGGCACATGCGATGCATTGGCCTGCTGGCGCGAGCCATGACGCGGCTCGGATGATGGCCTGGCTTCACGCGGAGGCCTCGGCTCGCGTGCAGGCCTCGCCTCGGGAGCGGGCCGTGCTTCGGCTGCAGGCCTTGTTTCGGAAGCGTGTCTTGCCTCGCCACGCGGTTCGCGCGGCTCGTGGCTGCGCTCACGGTCGCGACCGCCGCGCTGCGGCTTGCCGCGTCCACCGCGCGAACGTTCGCGGCCGCGCTGCTCGCGCGGGCGCTCGGTCGCATCGCCGGCTTCAGCGTGGATCTCGTAGTCGCCCTCGGCGCGCGGAATGTTTTGGCCGATGAGCTTCTCGATCGCCACCATCGACTTCTGGTCGAGCGGCGTCACGATCGAGATCGCGATACCGGTGCGGCCAGCACGGCCGGTGCGGCCGACGCGATGGACATAGTCGTCCGGATGATGGGGGACGTCGAAATTGAAGACGTGGCTGACTTCGGGAATGTCGAGGCCGCGGGCGGCGACGTCGGAGGCGACCAGCAGCGGCAGCTCACCCTTGCGGAATTGTTCGAGCGCCGCCATGCGGGCCGGCTGGTCCATGTCGCCGTGCAAGGCGCCGACGCTGAAGCCGTGCTTCTGGAGCGATTTGTGAACGATCGCGACCTCGCGCTTGCGATTACAGAAGATGATCGCGTTCTTGAGATCCTTGGCCTCGCGCAGCAGGCGGCGAAGCAATTCGCGCTTCTCATGCGCCTCGCGCCCCGCAGGCACCTGTGACTGCTTGACTGTTACGGCGGTGGTGGCGGGCTTGGAAACCTCGACCTTCTGCGGATTGTGCAGGAAGGTCTCGGTGATGCGCCGGATTTCCGGTGGCATGGTCGCGGTGAAGAACAGGGTCTGCCGCGTGAACGGGACGAGCTTGCAGACGCGCTCGATGTCGGGAATGAAGCCCATGTCCAGCATGCGGTCGGCTTCATCGATGACGAGGAGCTCGACGCCGGTGAGCAGGAGGCCGCCGCGCTCGGTGTGGTCGAGCAGGCGGCCGGGGGTGGCGATCAGCACATCGACGCCGCGCGTCAGCTTGGCATCCTGGTCGCCGAAGGAAACGCCGCCGATCAGCAGGGCCACGTTGAGCTTCTGGCCAGCGCCGTAGCGGTCGAAGTTTTCCTTCACCTGCGCCGCGAGCTCGCGGGTCGGCTCCAGGATCAGCGTGCGCGGCATGCGCGCGCGTGCGCGACCCTTTTCGAGGATGGTGAGCATCGGCAGCACGAAGGCCGCGGTCTTGCCGGTGCCGGTCTGGGCGATGCCGAGCACATCCTTGCGTGCGAGGACGTGGGGGATCGCCTGTTCCTGAATGGGGGTGGGGGTGGTGTAACCGGTGGCCGCCACTGCGGCGAGGACTTTTTCGGACAGTCCGAGATTTGAAAAGGACATTGAGCCTCTGGTCGAAACCGCCGTTCGGAATCGAGGGTAATGAAGGCTGTCGCGTTCCACCCCGAAACGGCGCGCTCTCAAAGAAGCTGGGGGTGCTGACTCACGCGAACAAAGCGCAAGGCTCAAGAATCGGTCTTCGATCTGAGCCGCGTCGCCCCGGAACATAGGCGGGAATCGGCCAAAGTCAATGGAGCAGGCGCGGGAAGACCCTAAAAAACCTGAGGTTTTTGCCCAAATAGCGGGCCCGGCTGGGCTTTTCCGCCTCCACCGTTAACCGGGTAACCGGGCGATAGCTGCCGGAGGGACGACTAACGCCCCTCGGACCCCCGCGCCCGGAAATCGCCGGGGGCCATTCCATAGGCGGCGTTGAAGACCCGGTAATAGGTCGCCAGGCTCTCGAAGCCGCAGGAGGTCGCGATATCGGCGATCAGCCGGTCCGGCGCCTCACGCATCAGGCGGCGGCTCTGTTTCAGGCGTTCGTCCGTTACGGTCTGCGAAAAGCTCTTCGCCGCGGTTTCGAACAGCATGTGCAGGTGACGCACGGACACGCCGAGCTGGTCGGCCACCGTCGCCGGCGTCAGATCGGGGTCTTGCAGATAGCGCGCGATCAGGCGACGCGCCTGTGAGAGCCGGGCGGTCCGCAGCGCGGCCTGCCCACGGCGGCTGCCGGGCCGCACGATGCCGCGCTCGATCAGCGCCAGATGAGCCAAGGCCTGGACGAGCGAGGCTTGATCCACGGAGGCTTGATCCAAGGAGGCCTGGGCGACTGAGGTCGTATCGGTGGCGCCGTTAGCGCCCGCGGCGGCTTCATCGAGGTCGGCGAAGCATGCGCCGAGCAGGGGCGCCAGGCCGGGATCGTTGAAGGTCCGGGGCGCAAGCTCGCGCATGCGCCTGTCCTGCGTGGAAAGGCTGCTCACGGGGATCTTCAGGATGCGCAGGTGGAAGCCGCCTGCGCCGAGCGGCGCGGTGCGATAGGGCTGGTCGGTATGGCTGGTGGCGAAGCTGCCGTTGGCGATCGCAAAGTCGCTCGCGCGCATGCCGCCGAACCAACCGCCGCTGCCGAGCTGTTGATAGACGCAGATGCTGTCGCCGGGCGCGTAGGCGATGTCGGAGGTGCTGCGCTCGACCGTGTAGTGCGACGCCTTCAGCTCGACGAGCCCACCGCCGCCGAGCTGGCGCAGCGAGAATTCGCCGTAGAAGTCCGCGCGGCGCTCGCGCTCGAGTTCGGCGGTGACGCCGAACAGGCCCTTGGACCGGACCTCGCGCCAATAGTCGAACCGGTCATGCGGCTCGACCTCGTCAGTACACCATCGATACACGGCAGCCCCCGCTCGCAGCGCAGCTGCCTAGAAAAAGCAGATTCCGGAGGAATCTGCCATAGTCCTGATGACGCAACCCGTGGGCTCTCCGCGTTGAACCGTCGATATGGCTGGACCGACTATCATCAACGGCGGAGGGTTCCAATGAATCGCTGTTCGAGGGGGCCGGCGGAGCGCCGTCCTGCAACGGGAATTTTACGATGACGCGTCGGCTTTTCAGAATTCTGGCGGCCCTTGGCCTTGCGGTGAGCCTGAGCGGCTTCGCGCTGCCCGCACACGCCGAGAAGCGTGTTGCGCTCGTCGTCGGCAACAACGACTACAGGAACGTCCCCAAGCTCCTCAAGGCGGTCAACGACGCCCGCACCATGGGCGATACGCTGAAGCAGCTCGGCTTCTCGGTGATGGTTGCCGAGAACCAGAGCCGGCAGCAATTCTCCGAGACGCTGCTCGCGTTCGACAGGACGATCGAGCCCGGCGACACCGCATTCTTCTTCTACGCCGGCCACGGCTTTGAGATCGCGGGGCAGAACTACCTGCTGCCGACCGACGTACCGGCGGCGACCGAAGGGCAGGAAGAGCTGGTGCGCGACGCTTCCATCCTGGCCGACCGCATCGTCGAGCGCCTCCAGAACAAGAAGGCGCGCACGTCGATCCTGGTGTTCGACGCCTGCCGCAACAACCCGTTCGAGCGCAAAGGCACCCGCGCGGTCGCCGGCGGCGGCGGCCTCGCGCCGATGGTGCAACTGCCCGAAGGCGTGTTCTCGGTGTTCTCCGCGGGTCCCCGCCAGACCGCACTCGATCGTCTCTCCGACGACGACGCCAATCCCAATTCGGTGTTCACGCGCACCTTCGCCAAGGAGCTGCTCCAGCCCGGCGAGAATCTGGTGCAGGTGGCGCAGCGGACGCGCCGTCTCGTCAGCGAGATGGCCGACACCGTCAAGCACAGGCAGGTGCCGGTCTATTTCGACCAGATGGTCGACGACGTCTTCCTCAGCGGCGTTGCCAAGGACGCGATGGCCGCTGCGCGCCCGGCCGATCCGCCGCCGCAGAAGCTCGCAGCTCTCCCGCCGGTGTCGGTACCGCGTGTGCCGAAGGAAGAAACCACCAACGCGCCGATCGCCAGCTTCTCGCGGCACAATGGCGGCTGGAGCGTGGTGTTCTCCTTCGCCGACCCGACGCTCGGCATTTCCTGGCGCATGGCCGGCAATGGCGATTTCCGCGAGACCGGCTTCATCGACACGCTCGATCCGCGCACGCGCAAGCGGATGCCGAACCCGTCGATCGAATTGCCGCCGGATGCGCAGGCCGGCACCATCGAGGTTCGCTATGTCGATCAGTCCGGCGACATGCAGGGGCCATTCCCGATCCGGTTCGATCCCGAGGCCGCGCTGATCCGCGACCAGCGCAAGATCCTCGATATGACCGCGACGAGCTGGCTGTCGTTCCGCGAGTTCAACGGGCTGCTCGTCTACTACACGCACCTCGTGTCCTACCGCTGCGCCATCCGCGAGGTGCGCATCGGCATCGACACCGCCGTTCCGAACCAGATGTTGAAGATGCCGGGCTGCGACATGCGCGATCCCAGCGCGATCAGCGCCGGCATGCCGCTCTACATGAAGCTTGCCCCGGCTACGCAGTTCGTCTCGGTGGAACTGACCTATCGCGATGGCAGCGTGTCGGAAATCAAGAGTTTTCGGGCCTCAAACCGCAGCAACAACTGAGCGTCCGCGGTTCCATTATTGGGCAGCGAGTGCAGTTGCGCGGGAACTAGCCGCGACGCTTTCCGATGTAGCGCTTGATGGAGTCGATCGCTTCCATCAAGGGCGGCGCAAGCGAGAAGAACGTCCCCATGGCGATCGAGATGACCACGTGGCGAAGCAGGACCTTCTCCTGTTCCTCGAACGGATAGCCGTTCTGGTCGATCCGTGCCGGCGCGAGCGTGCCCGCCTCCTGAGGATCCGGCTTCCGCGGCTTGCGCGGCGGCAGCATGATCACGACGAAAAGCACGTTGATCAGCAGCCAGATGCCAAGCACTATCAGTATGGTGCGCAACGCGGGATCATCCTGAAATCAATCGAAATTATCAGCAACGCTACCGGCCATTCGGCATTGCGGCAAACCAATTCCGGCTTGTTGCACCGCAAAGAGTACTAAAGTTGTAAGCGAGCAGTTGATGACGGAATCTGATACCCCAGAGCACACCGTGCGTCACTCCTGAGAGCCCGGTGTTGCATCGTCGGCGGTGGGCCGGCCGGCATGATGCTCGGCTATCTCCTGGGACGCGCCGGCATCGACGTCGTGGTGCTGGAGAAGCATGCGGATTTCTTCCGCGACTTTCGCGGCGACACCGTGCATCCCTCGACGCTCCAGGTGATGGACGAGCTCGGCCTGATCGATGGGTTCCTGAAGCTGCCGCACCAGCGCCTGCAGATGATGGACGGCCTGTTTGGCGGCACGCCCGTGCGGATCGCCGATCTCCGCCGGCTCCGCACCAAGTATCCGTTCATTGCCTTCATGCCGCAATGGGACTTCCTGAATTTCCTGCGCGAGGCCGGCCAGCGCTTCGCCTCGCTCAAGGTGATGATGAATACGGAAGCCGTCGATCTGATCCGCCGCGGCGAGACCGTCGCCGGCGTGCGCGCGATGACGCCGGAGGGGCCGATCGACATCGAAGCCGGTCTTACCATTGCCTGCGATGGCCGGCATTCGACGGTGCGAGAGCGTGCGGGGCTCCGCGTCGAGGAGATCGGCGCGCCGATGGACGTGCTGTGGTTCCGCGTCGGCCGCAAGGCGGACGAGACCGAGAACCTGTTCGCGCGCGTCGAGCCCGGAAAGATGATGGTCACGTTCGACCGCGGCGACTATTGGCAGTGCGCCTATGTCATCGCGAAGGGACAATACGAGGCGGTGAAGGCGAGGGGATTGCAGGCGCTGCTCGACGACGTCGTGCGCATGGCGCCGATCCTTCAATCCGGCATTGCCGATGTGAAGAGCTTTGACGACGTCAAGCTGCTCACCGTCGCGATCAACCGCCTG
This sequence comes from Bradyrhizobium sp. Mp27, assembly GCF_029953005.1. Classification (NCBI taxonomy): domain Bacteria; kingdom Pseudomonadati; phylum Pseudomonadota; class Alphaproteobacteria; order Hyphomicrobiales; family Nitrobacteraceae; genus Bradyrhizobium; species Bradyrhizobium sp. Mp27. The sequence continues at coordinate 6,530 of NZ_JASAUS010000213.1, forward strand.
CCGCGCTGGACGCGGCCGGGCCTGCTTCTCATCGGCGATGCCGCGCATGCGATGTCGCCGGTCGGCGGCGTCGGCGTCAATCTCGCCGTGCAGGACGCGGTCGCGACCGCCAATTTGCTGGCCGACAAGCTTCGGCAGGGCTGCCCAACCGAGAATGAACTCGACGCCGTGCGCCGGCGCCGCGAATTCCCGGTGAGGATGACGCAGCGCATGCAGGTGATCGTGCAGAACAACATCATCAGCGGCGCCCTGCAGGGCGGTGATCGGCCGCTGAAGGTGCCACTGGCCGTGCGCCTGATCACTGCGCTGCCATGGCTCCAGGGCATTCCGGCGCGCCTGATTGCGCTCGGCGTGCGGCCCGAGCACGTGCAGTCGAGCGCCGCACCAGCATCGTAGTGGAGGATGTTGGTAGGGATAACGCGGCGTTAAATCGCGCGCCGCGCGTTGCGTGCGTGCAACAGCGCAAACGGATTCACGTCGCGCCGCTTGCCAATCCGGCGTCTTAACTTTCTTGATTCAAATTTGAGTAAGACCTGCGTGTGACCGTGCGCCCATCAAAGGACACGGGGTGTACCATGCGTAACAAATTGATTGCCGCCTTCGCCTGCACGACCGCTCTGGTTTCGACCGGCGCTGCTTCAGCCGCCGATCTCGGTGCGCGCTACATGAAGGCGCCCGCCTACGCGGAGCCGCTGTTCAACTGGACCGGTTTCTATGTCGGCGGCCACATCGGTGGCGCATGGACCAACGAGCAGTTCATCAACAACGGGACCGGCGCGCCGTTCGGCGATCTCGTTCCGGGCCAGGGCTATCGCCAGCGCGGCGCCGGCATCATGGGCGGCGCCCAGATCGGCTACAACTGGCAGGCCAACAACTACGTGTTCGGCATGGAAGGCACGATCTCCGGCCTCGACAACAAGGGTACGGTCGTCAACACCGCCTTCGGCGCCGCTGACGACATCTTCACCTGGCGCGCCAACGTGCTCGCGACCGTCGTCGGCCGCGCCGGCTTCACCGTGCAGAACAATTTGTTCTACATCAAGGGCGGCTATGCCGGCGTGAACAACCGTCTGAACGTCAGCGACACGGTTGCGCCCGCGACGGGCTCGGGCGGTCAGACCCACTGGGCCAACGGCTGGACCGTCGGCGCGGGCTGGGAGTACGGTATCACCCGCAACTGGATCGTCGGCCTCGAGTACAACTACGCGGCCTTCGGCAGTCAGACCTATCAGCTCGGCGGCACCTCGGGTAACTACACCTTCGATGCCAAGCCGCGCGACATCCAGTGGGCCGTCGTGCGCGCGAGCTACAAGTTCGACGCACCGGTCATCGCGCGCTACTGATCAACGAACGACCAATCAGCAAAAAAAGACGATCACTGCCAAATTCAAAAGCCCCGGCATAGCCGGGGCTTCTTTTTTGCGTGCAAGTTTTTTGGGTACAAGACGGCTTCAGGCCATCACCGAGAACCCACCGTCGACGGGGATCGCGGTGCCCGTGACGAAGTTCGAGGCGGGCGAGGCGAGGAACACGGCGATGCCGGCGAAGTCGTCGATATCGCCCCAACGTCCCGCGGGCGTGCGCGCCAGCACGCGCTCATGCAGCCCCGAGACCTGCTGCCTCGCGCCGCGGGTGAGGTCGGTGTCGATCCAGCCCGGCAGGATGGCGTTGACCTGGATGTTGTCGGGCGCCCACGCATTGGCGCACGCGCGCGTGTACTGCACGATGCCGCCCTTGCTTGCCGCATAGGCGGTGGCGAAGCTCGCGCCGAAGATCGACATCATCGAGCCGATATTAATCACCTTGCCATTGCCCGACGCCTTCAGCGCCGGATAGGCCAGCTTCGAGCACACGAAGGCGCTGGTGAGGTTGGTGTCGATCACCTTGTTCCACTCGTCGAGCTCGAGCTCGTGCGGCGGCTTGCGGATGCTCATGCCGGCATTGTTGATGAGGATGTCGATCCGGCCGAGCTCCATGACGACGCGGTCGATCATGGCCGCGACCGCCGCCTTGTCGGTGACGTCGGTGGTGACGGCAATCGCCTTCACGCCGCGCGCTCTGAGATCGGCAACGGCAGCGGCCGACTTGGTTTCGTTGCGTCCGACCACGGCGATATCGGCGCCGGCATCGGCGAGTCCGTGGGCGAGGCCAAGACCGATGCCGCCATTGCCCCCTGTGACGATCGCGACTTTGCCGCGGAGATCGAACCGGTTGGATGTCATATTTGTATTCCCTGGTTTCTTCTATTGGTTGCTCTGCCAGATCAGGACCAGTCCGAAGCCGGCCATGGCTGCGCCATAGCCGGCCCATTGCAGCTGGTTGACCATGAAGCTCGACCGCGGCCAGGCGACGGTGCCCGTTCCCTGTCCGATCCAGAGCAGTCCGACGGCGAGGGCAAACAGGCCTGCGATCAGCAGAAATCTGCGCATGCATTCCTCCCCGTTGGTTTGCTTCTGTCGTGGCCCACGGCATCAATGATCGCCGCTTGTCACGAAAACTCCCCGCCAGACTAGCCGTAGCTTCGGTTGGGATACAATGGCTGCGGATGCAGGGCCGCCGGGGGGATCCATGTCCGTGCGGAAGATGCTCCTGGGCATCGCGGCTGCGGCCGCACTGGTAGCGGCCTATGCCGTCATTCCGCGGCGCGCGGATCTGCGGGCGTTCGATCCGGCCGAGATGGCGCGGCTCGAGACCGCGATGTGGCGCGACTATTACGACAAGCGCTATGCCGCGCTGTTCTACCATCTCTACGAATCGACGCGGACGCAGTTCGGCTTTTCGCCGCTAACCCGTCTTATTCGTAAGAGTGCGCCTGAGGGGTAAAGCGCTGATGCGGCGTAGGATTCGGTTGCGAAGCCAACCCCATCACCTCCAACCGCGAACGCCACGCCCGCC
>NZ_JASAUS010000214.1:0-9248 GCF_029953005.1 Bradyrhizobium sp. Mp27
GTATTCGACATTTGTTGCTCAAAGTCTGCCGCTTTTTTTGTAGCGAAACCTAAACCAAGAGCAACTGGAGCCATGTACAAACTGCCTTTTTTACCGAAAGCGACAAGTTTATCTCCTGTCTCATTTAATTTTTTTTGATACTTGTCTAAATCTTGAGTCACTGTCCCCCATGGTGAGCTTTTAACAGCTTGCTCTCTCTTGAATTTCTTATAAGATTCTGTGGTAGTATCAATCTTTCTTTGCAAATTATTGTAATTTGCAACTTCATTATTTACTGCTTTTTCCCCTGCTGCTAAAGCTTTTGGCATTTGTTGTAATTCTTTGTTAAGTTTGTTGTATGCTTTTTGATTTGAATTGACTTCTTTTTCTGCTTCTTTTAATTCTTTTTCAGTTGCATTACCAGATTTAGAGAGCTGTTCAAAACGTTTTTTTGACTCAGTTAACGTTTTATTAGACTCTTTCAACTCTCCATTTAAAGAAGCATTTCGTTTTTCTAAATCTTTAAAATCGTTTTTAGTTTGAGAAACCATTTTGCTTTGAACAGATAACTTTTTATTAAGACCATCTAGTTCTGTTTCATATCGAGATAAGGTTTTTTCTCCCTTTCCAAATGCCGAAAGATTCGCTTTCATTTCGCTATTCACAGAGCCGAGGGTCCGCTTCAACCCTTTCATTCCCTCATCTACTTTGGCAGCATCTAAGTCTAGATTAATTGTCAATCCTTGAAGTTTATTCATTATTTACCTCCTTCCTAATTGACATCTTGGTATTGTGATACAAAGTCAACAAGTGAAACTTTGTTGTTTTCTGATTTTGCTTCTTCTTTTTCGATTATCAGACGGCATAACTTTTTGTATTCTTGATTATCTGTTTCTCGAATTGTCCAGCCATACTCTTTCATGCAGTAACGCCTAATTGCATCGAGATCGGACAAAAACTCGGTAAGCGTTATTACTTTGCTTCCTCATCTCCACCATCTTCATCCTCGTATTCATCTGGTGAAATCTCCCGAAAGACAGACACCAATGTATCGTTTAATTTCTTCGAAGGAATATTTTTTTTAAGAAAATCTATTGTAATGTTTTCATCATCAAATAATTTCACAATAAATTTTAACTGCATTTCCAAAATTGTCGTTTTCTTTGGATCGTCAGAAGTATTGATGTATTCTCTAATTTTTTCTTGTAGTTTCCAATATTCTTCTAATTCAATTACAGATGTATCTTCTCTCTCATATAGCTCTTTCTTTTTTTCTTTTTTATTAAATATTTCTAGTTTAATCACTATTTTCTCCACCTTTTTTATGATTTTGGTCAACAAAAAAAGAGTAGGATTTCACCTACTCTTAAAATATTTTATCCTTCCGGTACTACTGGTGTTTCAACAAAACCAGGAAAAGCCATGTTGTAAATTTTATCTCGGAATTCTTCGCCCACAGCCATCGCGAAAACGTCCCCAGCATCATTATAAACAAATTCACCAGTGAGACTAGTTGCTTCGGGTTCCTTTGGTTTGTCTTCAGACGTGTTTAATTTAACATCATCTTGTCCATACTTTCCTTTTAGTAAAGCAAAGAATACCGGTTCCCCTCGCAAGGTTTCACTTTCCATCACGCATGAAGCGTATGGTGGAGCAGTGTTTTTTCCTACCGTTACAATACCATCTGCATTCTTTTGACGACCCAATAGATCTTGTCCTAATTCAAACGGAAGTTCCATGATACCGATTGTTTGCTTAACATCACCAGAACCTTTTTTGGAAATGTAGTATGGACCATTCGAAGCGAAAACTTTAATAGCTTCGGCATCAAGACCAGAAATATCAGCTTCAACCGTACCACCTTTTTTATTCTTACCGTTTACTTCTACTTTTTTTGTTACTTTTTCGTCTTTTTCATCATAAATTCCAAAAGTTGCTTTTTCAAACCCGATTGTTGTAATCATTTATTTCACTCCTAATTAATTTTATTGATATAGCTTGTATGGCAATCCATTGTATTTTCGTGCATCTACGAATCGCCCTGTTTCTGGAAAATATTCATCTAAACCACCAGCGAGTTGTCCAAATCCTATTTGTTTCATTTCTTTTCTAACTTCGTCTTGTATTTTTTTTACTATTAACCTGTCGTTAGATTGCACATCAATTTGTACTAAAAAATCTTCCATCGTGGATTCATTACTGGAAAAATTAGTTGGTATTGGAACATCTAAAGGTATTATTAACAAGAAGGTTTTTGTAGAATCACCTGTGCCTGGAAAATCATAATATTTAATTCTCTCTTCGCAAGTAGTGTGAATGATATCGTTTTTACTTAATGTTGTATATATGACATTCAAAATATCAATCATAGTTTATCACCTATTTTCTTCTGTACAATTGCCCTGTAAGCTCTTTCAGATATTCTTAGTGACCTGGCAACACTACCTGTTCCTGCTGGTGTGATTTTTTTACCATTCCTTGTATAACCATATTCGTTGAGATGAATTATTTTATACCTGTCTTTAGGTCCCTTCCAATCAATTTTTATGCTTCTAACCCCTTTGTCATACACAGGTTTTTCTATATTGATTTCATCAATAGATGCGCCTGTATCTTTAAATTGAACAAATTCACTTTTAAGTGTTTTCGCTACAAGAGTAGCGCCTGCAATTAAAGCAGGGTCTACTAATTGCGGCAAGTTTTCTCGTCCAAATAAACTGACTAACTGTCTTTCTAACTCTTCTACTCCACTAACCTCTACAGTCATGTTTGAACCCCCAGAAGCACATTTACAAAGCTATTACTTTGCAAATCTGGGCTAACATTAATCACATTAAATCTTTTGCCTAAATAACGATAATCTAATATTTCTACATAATGTTTGTTACTAACTGTATACTCACCTTTAGTGTCTCGAATATTAATTGTGACAGCTTCTTTTGTTCCCGTGCCATGTAAAATTTCTAAATCTTTCATGGATGGTTTATAAACTTCTGCAAAACATTCGAAAAGGGTAATCTTTTCTATTTCGCCCGGTTCAGGACCACTTGCCGGCTGATATTCAAAAAAAGCAACAGGGGTCCGTAAATCCCCACTCTGAATTTTCGGCGGTTTAAACTGAAACTTCATCAGATTCACCACTTTCAGCTACATAGAGAGAGAAACCTAAGCTAGTTATTTGTGATTGAAAGTTTTCATTGAAGAATTCTATCGAATCATTATACGCGTATCTAGTACGATCAATGACCAATTCTCTTGCCCTAACATGTTCATCTACATTAAACAGCCCGCATTTTTCTTGTAAATCAGCAATAGAAAAAGATAGCAACTCTTTTAAATTGCTATCTTCGCTATTGTGAGAAATACGCATACGCTCTTTAAATTTTTTAAGAAGGTCATCTGATACTTCCATGCACAGCACCTACTTTTTTTTATCTTTTTTTGGTTCATCCAATCGCTTTAAAAAAGAAGTTCCCAAATTATCAGAGACTTCATCTGCACGTTTTACAGTCAATTCAATTTCTGTTCCTTTTTCATATACTTCTTTGGTCTCTTTGTCTTTAAATTTCTTTAATACTTCAAATTTAGCCATTTACAATCACCCTTCCGGAGTTTGTTCTGCTGGTTTGATATTTAATGTCCATACAGCTGATGCTTTATCGTCTTTCGCTTTACCGTACGCAAATTGTTTTGCAGCATATAAATTAAGGTCTTCAAATGCAAGCGTTTGGTCAAAAGTAGAAATATCCAATGGACCACCAACAAGTGCATCATAACGTTCTGCTACGTAAGAAATAGCTTTCTTTTCTGGAACGAATAATGATTCAATGATATTTAAATTGTATGGTAGCGCAGTCACATAAACACCGTTCGCATTTAAGCTTGTGTATTGTTTCTTAACATCCCATGCATCCGTTGGATTGACTAGTAAAGTAACTTTACCTGCAACGTTTAATGGATGTTTGTTTTCTTTTACAGAGTGATATTTATATACATCTGTTAACTCATTAACCGTCACTTTAGGACTAGCAAATGTCAGTGTTCCAGAAGCAACTTTTTCTGGATATACACCATCGGTTACTGATGTCCCTTTAGCTACTTTTCGATTTAAACCAATCGGTTGAGATTTACCAGTACCAACGATAAACGCACTTTCTAACGCAACTGCAAAAGCTTCTTCAATTTGCGTAACAACAAAGCGTTTTACCCAAACAGGACCAAATTTTTCAAGGTCTTTAGGCACAACAACAAATGCCGTTAGCTTGTTTTGAATAGACTCTTCTTCACTGAATGTCGCATCTAGCTGTCCTTTAATTTCACCAAAAATATTACCCCACACGGCAAGACCGCTTGTTTCGGATTTTAAGAACTTAGTACGCAAACCAGTAGTGCGCATCCCGATGGATGCAAGGAAAGGATGTTCAGTTGTTAAATCTTCAAAGATTTCATCAACAACTGTTTGTGGTAGCAATGTTTCTTCTTTATATCCAACCTCTTTATTAATATCATTGAAGAATTTAATTTCTTCATTCGTGATATTTTTGTCAGTTCGGCTAGCTGAAATATATGCGTCCGCTTCTTGACGTGCTTCTTTCTTAGCTTGTTCCATGATATCAGCTGCCATCGCGTCTACCATTTCCACATATGCTTTATTTTGAATTTCTTGCGTGTCTTCGTTTTTAACAGCATTAACAAAAGCTGTCCGTTTTTCCTCGTAATTCGCGAGGTTGTTTTTTAATTTGATAGTCATAATTTATTTCCTCCTATTTTTGGGTATTAAAAAAGAAACCGTTTGAGTCCATTCACTTCCGACTCTTCCGATTCTTCCGATTCCTTTTCTTGTTCAGCGATATGTTGATTCAAAGTTTTCCCATCAAGTATCACTTCATTTTTTAATTTTGCAATTGTATCTTCTACAATGCTTTGAATTTGTTCCGCCGATACAGATACTTCTAAAATTGATTGTGTACCATTAGTATCTTTCAGCCCCCTTACTTTATCCAATGTAGCTTGTGCTAACATGCCGCCTGTACTTGCTACTAATTTTGGCGTTTCGCTATTTTCTTGAAACATCACACCATCTGCTAATCCTAGCTCTACAGCCTGTTGAGAATTTAGCCATGTTTCTTCTCCCATCATATTTAACAGTTCTTCTAATGTTTTTCCCGTTTTCAGCTGATAAGCATTAGCAATGGATATATTGGCATTTTGAGCAATTTCGGAGGCTTTTTTTAACTCTCTATAATCACCTCTCCCACCATACTGAACATTGTGAATCATCATTTGACCAGTTGGAGAAATTAATACTTCATTTCCAGCCATCGCAATTACAGATGCTGCGCTTGCCGCCATTCCAACAATTTTTACAACTACATTTCCATTGTATGATTTTAATGCTGTATAAATTTCACTACCAGCAAACACATCTCCACCATTGCTATTTATCCAAACTTCAACTTCACCTGACGCATTTGCCAAGGCTTCATTGATATCTTTTGCACACGTAGCTTCCATATCCAGCCAATCATAAATCCATTTGTCATCATTTCCAATAATAGGACCTTTGACTTCAATTTTCGTCATTCATTCTCACCTCCTTCATCTGCTGACTGATAGTTTTTAGTAATTAAATATTTATCTAATTCCGGATTATCTACTCGTTCAGCGCCCAATAATTCTCGAACTTCATTACGATTAAATGAACCAGAGGCAACCAACTTATCTACAGCTTCTGCATTTTCTATAATGTCTTTTTTGTGTATGATTTTGATATGTTCACCCGCTAAAAACTCGTTGGAAGTAAATAATTTAGCGTTTAATTCATCTTCTAGCTTTTTAGTGAGAGGATCAATACAATATTCCATATATGCTTTCATATTATTACTCAAATCTGCCATATCCCCATGTAGCAGAGCAGAGGGAATGCCGAGAATACTAGCTACATAATCAATCATTTCTTTTCGAAGTTTTTTGATCTCATCAAAATTTTGGCTACTATTGACGCTAGACGTTCCAAACTCTTCATAGTTAAAGCCTTCTAGTTGAGGAACAATGGCAATTTCATTGTTATTAAATGCAGCATACAGTTTGTCGATGTAAGTCTGTAATTTTTTTTGTTTTTCATCGTCCGCAATGCCTGCCATTTTGAAGTTAACAGCCCCGCGGATTTGGAAGTTACGCATTTGTGCTCGAATCATGCGACCAAATAACTCACCGTAATCCTCAAACATGCCATCAGTAAATGCAGCTAGTCGCTCATTTCCATATTCCAGAAAAATCACATCATCCATACTAAAATTACGATTATAACGATAATCTTTCACCGTAACCCCTTCAAAAACATCCGGATAAAGCGCGAACTCTTTTCTAACATAACTATCAGCAATTAAAAAATCGTCCGTATCTGAAAGGACGATTAAGCACTCGTTATCATAGATTAATTTATAGATCACTTTTTCCCAGAAAGAACTCGAACTCATATCTGTATTTGGACGAACATTTAATTTATAATACAATCCGTCTCGTACACTGCTTTCTCCACTTTTCAATCTAAAATCAGATTTGGCGATCGTTCGTGCTATATGTTTTACACACGTATTTAAAGCCATTTTCTTCAAATAAACCTTTGTTGTTTTATCTTCTAAAAACTCTAAATCCCACATCCACTCAATTTCTTTGTTCCGTTTAAATATCTCCGAAAGAAATCCCAATATATCACCTCCTAAAACGTAATGGCATTAAGCATATTTAAAACTTCATCTACATCAAGGTCTTCTATTTCATCCGCACGCCATAGAGCATGTACAAATGCTTGAAATCCATCTGTTTTACGCCTATGCTCGTCTTTTTTCAGGTATTCTTTATTACCATCTGGTTTGATTTTCACCGCTACATTGTTCGTATACCAGCGCATCAAAGGGTTATCGCCAAACACAATGCGATGATTTGCGAATAAAGTTTCAATTCGCGGAGCTAGCAAACTATGAGCTGCACGTGGATTTCTAATAATCTCCAGTTCGAATCCTTCTGCTTCAAACAGCGGGCGCATAAGATCCATTCGGAAGTTATCCCCAATGACCTTTTGAATACCGTAATTTTCCCGCATTTCAACAAACCAATTGACCACATGACGAGGGTCGATTGTAGGTTCATCTACAATGGTCAGTAATCCCTGCTTTTCCCATTCTTTGATGGGCGGTTTAAGGTTTGCGATATCCAGATAGCCTTTTCTAGCAAATGAATGTGATTTCCAAATATAATCATCGCCCACACGGAACAGCAATCCAACAGCCGCGAAGTCCTTAACGCTTGCATAGTCAAATGCACCAATACAAGCTCGGTTTTGGAGTTCTGGCATTTCTCGGTTAGTTGCGAGAATATCTTCCCACGGTGCTACTACCTTTTCCAAGTCTACTTCTGGAAGGTTCATTCGTTTAGTCATGAATGCTTCTCTGCCGCTTGGATTATTCGTTAATGCTTCATATTGTTTTCTAACTTTATTTAGTAAGCGTTTAGAACGAGGACTTAATGGCTTTTCAAAAGCAGGATTTGCTTTTTCCCACATAGCTTCATTCTTGACTTCTGCCGGATCGTCTAGCTTACAAATAAAAGGAAACATGCGATCGTTAAGATTTTCGCCGCTTAAAATTGCTTTACTGCGTTCTTCCAACTTGTCATAAAATCCCGCTCTTACAAATCCATTAGTGCCAATAAAAAATTCTCTGGGATTTGCGACTTTGCCAAGTCCTCCAGAGAATACATCAATTATTTGTCTATCTTCATATTCATGTGTTTCATCATAAATAACACAGCCTTCACGACCACCATCTTTAGTTTTTGCATTTGACGTTTGAAATTTAAAAACACTGTTGGTTCCTTTGCCAATAATCTGTGCTTTCCACGCGTCAAAGCTGCCTTCCAATTTAGGATTTCCGTCTATTGTATTAAATACTTCTTTAAAACTAACTTTCGCTTGGTCTTCGGAATTCGCTACTACCGAAACATCGTAATTGTTAATCCCATGTAGCGGACTTATAAAATAATTTGATAATGTACTTATAAACCCGTTCTTACCGCCACCGCGACCAAGTGTTATAAAGAACTCTTCATAAAACAGTTCATTGTCTTCTTTAAAATATAAAAAAATAAATGGTGCAATAAACTTTTCCCAGTTATCCAAAGGAAAGTACCATTTTTCACTAAAAGCAATATAATTTTCTATTTGTGTCTCATCAAAATATATATCATCTCTACTAAGAACATGTTTTTGTAAGTAATTTATTAGATCGATTCGCTCTTTATTGAGTAGTATTTTTCCACTTTCATACGACTGTATATAGTTATCAACGTGTTTATTTGATATCATATCAAGTCACTACCATCTTGATTATCATTTTCGCCTTTGAATATAAAAGAACGTTCAATAGATAATAATGAAGTGTTGATTCGATTTTTTTCTTGTATTGCTGGATTAGTTTTCGTGAATTTTTGCGAGCCGTTTTCAGTGACAACAACAGCACCATCCACTTCAATGCTTTTGTCTAACTCGTAATATATACGTATTAAATTAATATAACGATTAACTTTTTCGAGTTCTTTCTGACTAGTAGTATCAATATTTGATAACAATTCTTTTTCCAATTTCTTTATGTTATATTCCACTTTCAACCCTCCCTCCTTCATGAGACTTTTTAATATTTCTGCGGAGAAGACCCCCACACCGTTCCCCAGAGCCAAATTAAAGTGCAAACCTTTGACCCGGGGGTGTCACCATCGTTCATCATTCACCCATTTATTTATTTTCCTTCTAAATTGAAAGCGATTATGTTTTTTGTTATGACATTTTATACACAGAGTAGTGAGATTATCTATATCAAGCGCAAGTTCAGGATGATGTTCTAAATCATTAATATGGTCCACATCGAGTCTTTTATGCTTGTCTGGGTCATGATAATCAGTAAACACCTTTCCTTGCCTCTTACACTCTTGACACTCATAGTTATCACGCTTTAATACTTCTTTACGTATGCTTGCCCATGCCTTTGACTTATAGAATGTATGACGTTCTGCTTGTGTTAGCATTAGTACCTAGTCTCTTCACTATTCATTTCTGCAATCTTAGCCAGATTACTTTCAGTAGATAATGAATCTCCAACATTTATACATAGTCTTGAACCTTCATTGTCTACATCAATATATACAATGTCTAAGTTTAATCTTTCGGTTGGTTTAGTTTCAAGGTATGAATCTGTTACCCATAACAACCTAAG
>NZ_JASAUS010000215.1:0-9243 GCF_029953005.1 Bradyrhizobium sp. Mp27
CCGGCGGCTCTTCTTCGTCATCTTCGCTCCTGATTCGCAGCAAGAATCCTCGCCGCTGTCAGGCAGAAAATCCACTCAAGCTACTGTCCGAATTTGCGGGGCCAGCTCTGTGTCCCTCGGCATGTACAACGCACGCGAAGACATCGATGTGATCGTGCGTGCCCCTTATCAAGGCGCGACGATGCTCGTGTGATCTAACGAGCCTAAGAAGTTCACGTGGCGTCGAGGTAGCTCGCCTTGAGATCTAGAGCGCGAGATCGCGCACGTCATTACATCGCAGGTGAGCACCTGTAGGTTTCAATAAGTATGAAGGATTGGAAGCCAGACTTGCGGCCTGCTTCCGCCTTACACCGCAGAGCGTTGCTGTCGCGCATAAACTCAAAAACTCCGCCATGAATTTCACGCGCGGCCGCCTTGTTCCATTTCGAACACCGCCAAACCAAGAGTCCCTCGCAAAGGCGAGATGTCGGATTCGCAACAACAGCCCGTCACCGTACAAGTCGCGCTAAGAAACTGTTGTTGTTCTAGTTTTAGTGCTCATGAGACCCTGGCATGCCGGTTGCAAAGTCTTGGATCAAGAAGCCGCCCTCCCAACAGCTAACCTTTTAAAGGACACCAGATGAGTCTCGCCACGACCAACAGCGTCGCAGAAATCAGGGCTCGCAACAAAGAGCTGATCGAGGAGGTGCTGAAGGTCTATCCGGAGAAAACCGCGAAAAGGCGTGCCAAGCACCTCAACGTGCACCAAGCAGGTAAGTCGGACTGCGGGGTGAAGTCCAACATCAAATCCATACCCGGCGTGATGACGATAAGAGGGTGCGCCTATGCAGGGTCGAAGGGGGTGGTCTGGGGACCAATCAAGGACATGGTTCATATCAGCCATGGCCCGGTTGGCTGCGGCCAATATTCATGGGGCTCGCGGCGCAACTATTACGTTGGCACCACGGGCATCGATAGCTTCGTGACTCTGCAGTTCACCTCCGACTTCCAGGAAAAGGATATCGTATTTGGCGGCGACAAGAAACTGGACAAAATCCTTGATGAAATCCAAGAGCTGTTTCCACTCAACAACGGCATTACGATACAATCAGAGTGCCCGGTAGGGTTGATCGGTGACGATATCGAGGCGGTGTCAAGGGCGAAATCCAAAGAATATGGAGGCAAGACCATCGTGCCGGTCCGTTGTGAGGGCTTTCGGGGTGTGTCGCAGTCACTAGGCCATCACATTGCAAACGATGCGGTACGCGATTGGATTTTCGGGCATATCGAGGCCGAGGGCAAACCAAAGTTCGAGCCGACACCATACGATGTTGCGATCATCGGAGACTACAATATCGGCGGCGATGCTTGGTCATCGCGAATTCTGCTTGAAGAGATGGGACTACGGGTAATCGCGCAGTGGTCCGGCGACGGTTCACTGGCCGAGCTCGAAGCAACGCCGAAGGCAAAGCTCAACATTCTGCATTGCTACCGTTCCATGAACTATATCTCACGCCACATGGAAGAGAAGTTCGGCATCCCTTGGTGCGAGTACAACTTCTTCGGACCTTCAAAGATCGCGGACTCACTGCGCAGGATTGCGGGTTATTTTGACGACAAGATCAAGGAAGGCGCCGAGCGAGTGATCGAGAAGTATCAGCCGCTGGTGGACGCCGTGATTGCAAAATATCGCCCGCGCCTCGAGGGCAAGACGGTGATGCTGTACGTCGGCGGCCTTCGTCCGCGTCATGTGATTGGCGCGTACGAGGACCTCGGGATGGACGTCATTGGCACTGGCTACGAGTTCGGTCACAACGACGACTATCAGCGCACAGCTCAGCACTACGTGAAAGACAGCACCCTCATCTATGATGACGTCAATGGCTATGAGTTCGAGCGCTTCGTCGAAAAACTCCAGCCTGATCTTGTCGGCTCAGGCATCAAGGAAAAGTACGTTTTCCAAAAGATGAGTGTGCCGTTCCGGCAGATGCATTCGTGGGACTATTCGGGTCCATATCACGGTTATGACGGCTTTGCGATCTTCGCGCGCGACATGGACATGGCCGTCAACTCGCCAATTTGGAAAAGAACGAAAGCTCCCTGGAAGGAAGCGCCGAGCGCCAAGCTCCAGGCTGCAGAATAACGCAACTCGTCTCGCTCTCCGGGAAAGCCCGGGCGATTCCAATCTGATAGTGAAGGATTTCACCGATGCCGCAGAGTGCCGAACACGTGCTCGATCATGTCGAACTGTTCCGCGGTCCAGAATACCAGCAAATGCTGGCGAAGAAGAAGATATTCGAGAATCCGCGCGATCCTGCCGAGGTCGAACGTATCAAGGAATGGACCAAAACGGCCGAATATCGCGAAAAAAACTTCGCGCGGGAGGCGCTGGCGGTAAATCCGGCGAAGGCGTGTCAGCCGCTTGGCGCCGTATTCGCCTCTGTCGGCTTTGAGCGCACGCTGCCCTTCGTCCACGGCAGCCAAGGCTGTGTGGCCTATTACCGCAGTCATTTGTCGCGGCACTTCAAGGAGCCTAGCTCCTGTGTCTCTTCATCAATGACGGAAGATGCTGCCGTATTCGGCGGTCTGAACAACATGACCGACGGGCTCGCGAACAGCTACAAGATGTACAAGCCCAAGATGATTGCGGTTTCCACAACCTGCATGGCCGAAGTGATCGGCGATGACCTGAACGCCTTCATCAAGACGTCGAAAGAAAAGGGCTCGGTTCCGGCAGACTTCGACGTGCCGTTCGCCCACACGCCCGCATTCGTTGGCAGTCACGTCACCGGCTACGACAATGCCCTCAAAGGCATTCTGGAGCATTTTTGGGACGGCAAGGCCGGAACAGCGCCGAAGCTGGAGCGCAAACCGAATGGAGCGATCAACATCATTGGCGGGTTCGATGGATATACCGTCGGGAACCTTCGCGAGATTAAGCGCATCTTGGAATTGATGGGCATCCAGCACACAGTTCTCGCCGACAATTCTGAAGTGTTCGACACTCCGACAGACGGCGAATTCCGGATGTATGACGGTGGTACGACGCTGAAGGATGCGGCGAACGCGATTCACGCCAAGGCGACCATCTCCATGCAGCAATGGTGCACGGAAAAAACGCTGTCATTTGCGGCAGAGCATGGCCAGGACGTTCTATCCTTCAACTACCCGGTAGGCTTATCAGCAACGGATGACTTTATCGTCGCGCTGTCACGCATCAGCGGCAAGGAGATTCCGGAGCAACTCGCGCGAGAACGTGGCCGCTTGGTTGATGCCATTGCCGACTCAAGCGCTCATGTTCATGGCAAAAAGTTCGCGATCTATGGCGATCCGGATCTTTGCTATGGATTGGCTGCGTTTCTGCTCGAACTCGGCGCCGAACCGACCCATGTGCTGTCCACCAATGGCAACAAAGCGTGGCAGGAGAAAATGCAGGCGCTGCTTGCAAGCTCGCCATTTGGACAGGGCTGCCAAGTCTATCCGGGGCGGGATCTCTGGCACATGCGTTCACTCTTGTTCACCGAGCCGGTCGATTTTCTGATTGGCAACACCTATGGGAAGTATCTGGAGCGTGATACCGCAACGCCACTGATCCGCATCGGCTTTCCGATTTTCGACCGGCATCACCATCACCGCTCCCCCATATGGGGCTATCAGGGCGGTCTGAATGTGCTGGTCAAGATCCTGGACAAGATCTTCGACGAGATCGACAACAAGACCAACATTCTTGGCAAAACCGACTACAGCTTCGACATCATTCGTTGATGAGCAACTACACGTGCCATCGTCCAGGACTGGACGATGGCACGAGCACATAACGGTTGAGTTTACAATTTGTTGCCCTGAGAGGAAGCAGGATGAGTTCACTGGCGGCCACGGTCCAGGATATCTTCGACGAGCCGGGCTGCGCCAAGAATGGCAGTAAGTCTGAGGCGGAACGCAGGAACGGCTGTACCAGACAGTTGCAGCCGGGTAGCGCTGCGGGTGGCTGTGCTTTCGACGGCGCGAAGGTTGCGCTGCAGCCGTTCACCGATGTCGCTCACTTGGTACATGGCCCGATCGCGTGCGAAGGTAATTCCTGGGACAATCGCGGCGCGGCGTCGTCCGGCTCGGATTTGTGGCGCACCGCTTTCACAACCGATTTGAGCGAAACCGATATTGTATTCGGAGGCGAGAAGCGGCTGTGCAAAGCGATCAAGGAGATCATCGACAAGTGCGATCCGCCCGCAATCTTCGTCTATCAAACCTGCATCCCGGCGATGATCGGCGATGACATCAATGCAGTCTGCAAGGCAGCGTCGCGAAGATTCTCAAAACCGGTGATCCCGATCAATTCTCCGGGCTTCGCCGGTTCGAAAAACCTCGGTAACAAGCTCGCGGGCGAAGCCTTGCTCGACTACGTGATCGGCACGCGAGAACCGGACTACACCACGCCGTACGACATCAATCTGATCGGAGAATACAACCTTTCAGGAGAGCTCTGGCAGGTGAAGCCAGTGTTAGACGAGCTTGGAGTGCGAATTCTCTGCTGCATTTCGGGCGATGGCAAATACCGCGAAGTCGCTTCATCTCATCGCGCGCGGGCGGCAATGTTGGTGTGCTCAAAATCCATGATCAACGTGGCACGCAAGATGGAGCAACGTTACGGGATCCCATTCTTCGAGGGGTCGTTCTACGGTATTCAGGATTCAAGCGAATCGCTACGCCAGATCGCCCGCTTATTGGTTGAGCGCGGCGCCCCGGCAGATCTGCTCGGGCGCACCGAAGCGGTGATCGCGCGCGAGGAAGCGCGGGCGTGGGCTGCCATCCAGCCGTACAAGCCGCGACTCGAAGGCAAAAGGGCCTTGTTAATGACCGGCGGTGTCAAGTCATGGTCGGTCGTCTCGGCGCTCCAGGAAGCCGGGCTGGAATTAGTCGGAACCAGTGTGAAGAAATCGACCATGGAAGACAAGGAGCGCATCAAGGAGCTCATGGGGCAGGATGCCCACATGATCGACGACATGACTGCGCGCGAAATGTACAAGATGTTGAAGGACGCAGAAGCGGACATCATGCTATCGGGCGGCAAGTCGCAATTTGTCGCGCTGAAGGCGGCGGTGCCATGGGTCGATATCAACCAGGAGCGTTGCCACGCCTATATGGGCTATGCCGGAATAGTCAAGCTGGTGGAGGAGATCGATAATTCGCTCTCAAGCCCGATGTGGGAGCAGCTACGTCGGCCAGCGCCATGGGAGGCTTTGGCCAAAGCGCGGGAGCAGATGCAGTCCATGGCCGCGATCGCCGGCGATCCGGTCCTCGCCGAAACAGCGCGCCGCGCGAGGAATATCTGCGTGTGTAACAGGGTTGATCTGGGCACGATTGAGGACGCAATCTCCGTGCACGGCTTGAGGAGCGTCGCAGCGGTCCGAGAGCATACCAATGCGGCCGGTGGCTGCTGTCAAGGACGCATCGAAGATATGTTGATGTCCGAGCCATCTGATATGCGACAGGCCGCAGAGTAGGGAGTCGCCATGGCCCTGGTCACGGCGCCGACAAAAGCCTGCGTTGTCAACCCGCTGAAGATGAGCCAGCCGATCGGCGGCGCATACGCCTTCATGGGGCTGCGCGGTGCGATGCCGCTTCTGCACGGCTCACAGGGGTGCACATCCTTCGGTCTCACGCTCTTTGTCCGGCACTTCAAAGAAGCAATACCGCTGCAGACCACCGCGATGAGCGAGGTCGCGACCGTACTCGGCGGATATGAAAATTTGGAGCAGGCGATACTTAACATCTCCAAGCGCGCTAAGCCGAAGATCATCGGAATCTGCTCGACCGGTGTCACCGAGACCAACGGCGACGATGTGGAAGCGTACCTCAAACTAATCCGGAGTGCGTATCCGCAACTCACAAAGTTGCCGCTCGTATATGTATCAACGCCTGATTTCAAGGGCGCGTTCCAGGATGGGTGGGAGAAGGCAGTTGCACGCATGGTGGAGGTGCTGGTGGACCGGCCAAGTGCCAATGGCCTGCGGGATCCCTCGAAGGTAAATGTTCTACCGGGGTGTCACCTGACGCCCGGCGACCTTGATGAACTCCGTGCCTTGCTGGAGGATTTCGGATTGTACCCCTCCTTTCTCCCTGACTTGGCGGGATCGCTCGACGGGCATATCCCCGATGAGTTTACGTCAACGACCATCGGCGGCATTGACGTCGACGAGATCGCGAGCATGGGGCGCGCAGGGTGGACCATTGCAATCGGTGCGCAGATGCAGCGCGCGGCTGAGGTCATGCAGACTAAAACCGGGGTGCCTTTTCGTGTGTTCGAGCGACTGTGTGGTCTTCATCCAAACGACGATTTCATGATGTTTTTGAGCGAGATTAGCGGGCGCCCGATACCCTCGAAATATCGACGCCAGCGCAGTCAGCTCGCCGATGCTATGTTGGACGCGCACTTCCATATTGGCGGCCGCAAAGTCGCGATCGGTGCCGAGCCAGACCTTCTGTTCGATTTATCCGGCATGCTGCACGATATGGGCGCGCAGGTGACCGTCGCCGTGACGACCACTCAGTCTGAGGTGATCGAGCGAATCAGGACCAAGGAGGTTCTCATTGGTGACCTCGAAGATCTGGAAGGATTTGCAAAAGAAAAGCATTGCGATCTGCTGATCACGCATTCGCATGGAAGGCAAGCGGCGGGGCGGCTGAAAGTGCCGTTCTATCGCGTAGGTTTTCCGATATTCGATCGGCTTGGCGCGGGCCACCAAGTATCCGTCGGCTATCGTGGTACCCGCAATGTGATCTTCCAAATCGCCAATCTCGTGATCGCGCATCGCGACGAGAACGACCGACCTACACCCGATAGGTGGCGGACCACGCCCGGACTGCCACAACACGTGGGGCATCGCCGCTCCACTGGCGCGCCTGAAAGGTCAATTGCATGAAGGTCGCTTTTGCCACTCAGGATCTGAGACGCGTCGATGCTCATTTTGGCTGGGCAAAGAATATTGCAATCTACGATGTCGCGCCCAGCGGGCATGTCTTTCTTAAAGCTATCGAGTTTGAGGGCGATCTTGAGGAGGACGGCAGTGGTGACAAGTTGGCGCCAAAGATCCAGGCGATCAAGGATTGCGCCATCCTATACGTCGCGGCCATTGGTGGTGCCGCGGCTGCGCGAGTGGTGGCCAGCAAAATTCATCCTATCAAGGTGAGCAAACCGGAAAGCATTCACGTGTTGCTGGAAAAGCTCGAGTCGGTGCTGAAGGGCACGCCACCTCCCTGGCTGCGCAAGGTCCTTGCAAAGGACCAACCGCGATCGTTTGAGTTCGACGAATGAGATGATATGACCGCAAAAATAGCGCAGCAGGGCAGCGTCGTCGACGCACCATTTCTAATCGAGTTAGTCAAGCTTTGGCGCGCCCAGGATACCAATGAAGCCTGGGAAGGGAAGAGCGACCTTGATCTGCTCGAACCCTATATCCTGAACAGGGAGAGACGACGCGCATTGCCGATCATCGGTGATCCCGATCCCAATACACTATGGCGGCTTGAGTTGTTCTTCAATGCGGTCGGCCTGTCAGTAGAGAGGGAGACCGGCATTATGGTTCAGCCGATCCTGAAGCTGCATCATGAAGGCTTCGGGCGCATAGTGCTCATCGCAGGGCGGTTGGTCGCCGTAAACAAGCAGCTGCGCGACGTGCATCGCTTGGGATTCGATAATTGCGTCAAGCTGGCTCAAGAGGGGGATAGATATGTCAGCGAGGGAATTGGCCTGATTCGGAAAATTCCAGACGTGGCTAACTATTGAGGATACTCACTCATGGGCGATCAGTGAAATACTGAAGGCCGAACTAAAGAAAGTGTCCGCCAAGGCGATACAGGCCAAGATGGATCTGCACGACCTTTCGGAAGAATTGCCCATCAACTGGACGTCGATTATGGCGGTGGCGCAGAAGGCGTACGATGTCTATGTCGAACTGGAGCGCAAGAGTCGCGAGCTAAAAGAGCTGGAAAATACTTGAAGGGCAATGCATGTCATTTGCAACGCGAGACGGCCGCGACTGGATGCCACAATACCTAGCCTCGATCGATGCCAAGAAGTGCATCGGCTGTGGCCGCTGTTTCAAGGTGTGCGGTCAAGATGTCATGACTTTGAAAGGCATCAACGAGGAGGGCGAACTCGTCAACCTTGACAATGACGCGGACGATGAAGTCGAAAGAAAGATTATGGTTCTGAACGATCAGGGCGCCTGCATCGGCTGCGGTGCGTGCGATAGGGTTTGCCCGGCCAGCTGCCAGACCCACGTCCCAGCCGCAGCTGCATGAGCGAAGGGGATCTATCTCCCGTTCGCCGCAGCGCGTGGAGGGAGGCCCCGCTGGATCAGGTCAATCCGCAACGGAGACTCGTGCCAGCCGGCCCGAATGGCCCGATTTTTTCCCTGAATGGCAAGACGGAACGAGCGGAGATGCGCATGGCCGAATGCTGCTCAGCCCCGAGGCAAGCCATACCGGCTGTCTGGCGCCTGCTTGCAAGTCTCGCTCGTATCGCAGGATCCGCGTTTTGTCGAAAAGCGACTTGGCCTTGGGCGGGCGATCATATTACCGTCGTGGTCGTCTAGTCGGTTTTCCGAATAGGCACTTCCTTCGGAGCCAGTCGTGCTCATCCTATCCTGTGGCCTTCGGTTGCGGGATCGGCAGGAGCGAAAGTCTGCCGCGGTCCACGGGTTTTACAATTGTCCGGCCGATCATAGCCGCCGATCGCGTTGAAGCGCATGTGATGGTGGCACCTGTGTCTTCGCGATTCTATCCTGGGACCGGATGGTGCTGCTCCGAATTGGATGACAGTGCAATAGCACGTGCGAGTCGCGGACGCCGCGACAAAAGCACCGGGCAGCAATTCTGCGCGCACGCCGCCGATCCTCGATAGACGGCTGCATTGGTCAATGGCAGCGACGACCGAAAGTAAAGGGCGGTGCTGCAGATCTGCGCCGTTGAACGTCACATTTTTGATGATCAAGCGCGGACAATATCGCACGCCATCAGCCTACGATTGCTGGCCAGCGGGTGCGTGACTCGCTTGCGGATTGCGCAGCCGCAGCCTCCGAGCGCCGGCAGATGCTTAGGTCAGGTTGTGGTCAGTTAGGTTGTATATTATGAACGCGAGCTTGCGCGGCATGAGTGCGGATTTCACGGATCGTGAGCATCGATTTCGCGCGATCGTGAGCACTGAATTCAGACGATCGTGAGCAGCCCGCTACGGCCGATGGGAGATAGAGTCAGTGTTCTGGT
>NZ_JASAUS010000216.1:0-9233 GCF_029953005.1 Bradyrhizobium sp. Mp27
TGAAGCTCTTGCCCGGGAAACAAACTCAAACTAACAGTCCCTTGTCCTGCCTCGCGGGTGGAGGAATTTGACTGACCACACCCGGAGGAATTTGAAGTGACCCGCGGGGTTCGCAATGGAGTCGACCGACAGGCCGAGGCGGCCGGCCTCCATCCGGTTCACGGCTACAGTGTAGTATTGGGCGCCTTCGTTGAGCGTGGTGTAGACGTCTTCGGCACCATCGATGCCGGACAGGATGGACGACAGTTTCGCCGCGATCTCATTGAGTCTGACGATGTCCGGGCCGAAGATCTTGACCGCGACGTCGCCGCGTACACCGCTGATCATCTCCTGCACGCGCATATCGATCGGCTGGGTGAAGCTGAGCGAGATGCCGGGAAAGCCGGCCAGAACCTCGCGAAGCTCCTGCAGCAGGGCTTCTCTGTCCGTAGTCTGCCTCTCTGCCGCCGGCTTGAGCACGAGAAACGTATCGGTTTGATTGGGACCCATGGGATCGAGGCCGAGCTCATCCGAGCCGGTCCGTGCGATGATGCCGGCAACGTCCGGAACCTTCAACAGCGCGGATTGCAGCCTGGCATTGATGGCGAGCGATTCGTCCAGGTTAACGGAAGGAAGCGTCTCCACGCTGACAATGACGTCGCCCTCGTCCATGGTCGGCATGAAGGTCTTGCCTAGTTTCGTGTAGGCAAAGCCCGCGGCGATCAGGCCGATCAGCGCTGCCGCGATGACTTTTCGCTCATTGTTCAACGCCCAATCCAGAGCAGGCGCGTAGACGCTCTGCGCGGCCCGGATCAGGAGGGGATCGCCATGCGAGGCGGACTTGAGCATGAAGGAGGTCGCGACTGGAACGACGGTGAGCGCAAGCAGCAGCGAACCAGCCAGGGCGAAAATGATTGCAAGCGCCACGGGAACAAAAAGCTTTCCCTCCAGTCCCTGCAGGGTCAGGAGCGGCACGAACACGATGATAATGATCAGCACGCCGGAGGCAACGGGTTGCAGGACTTCGCAGACTGAGCGGAACACGATGTGGATCAGCGGCGTGGCTCTGCCGAGATCGTGCTTGCTGAGATTGCCGACGATGTTCTCGACCACGACCACAAGTGCATCGATCAGCATTCCAATCGCGATTGCAAGTCCGCCGAGACTCATCAAATTGGCCGACATCCCGACCGCCCGCATCGCGATCAACGCGATAACGATGGCAAGCGGCAGGCTGAGCGCGATCACAAGCGAGGCACGCCAGTTACCCAGGAACAGCAGCAGAAGCACGATTACGAGCACAGTGGCTTCGCCGAGCGCCCGCACCACGGTGCCGACGGCACGGTTGACCAGGTGGCTGCGGTCGTAGAACACGTTGATCGAGACGCTCTTTGGCAGCGACGGCTGCAGTTCCGCAATCCGCGCCCGGACGTCGCGGACGAGTTGGCCTGCATTGGCGCCGCGCAGGCCGAGCACAAGCCCTTCGACGGTCTCGCCGCGGCCGTCGGCCGTGACCGCGCCATAGCGGCTCAGCGCGCCGATCCTGACGTGGGCCACGTCGCTGACCCGGATCGGGATGCCGTCGCGGGTATCAACGACGATGGAACGGATATCGTCGACACCGCGGATGCTACCTTCGACGCGGACCAGCGCGCTGTCTTCGCCCTGGTTCACGCGGCCCGCGCCGTCATTACGGCTGTTGGCCTCGATAGCGCGGCGAAACGAATCTGACGAAATGCCGCGCGCAGCGAGTGCATCGTTGCGCGGCACGATCTCGAACGCGCGCACATAGCCACCGAGCGCGTTGACGTCAGCAACGCCAGGAACGGTGCGCAAGGCCGGGCGGATCACCCAGTCGAGTAGGGTCCTCCGCTCCGCGAGCGAGAGCTCGGGGCTGTCGATGGTGAACATAAACATTTCGCCCAACGGGCTCGTGATCGGCGCAAGCCCGCCGCTCACGCCGTCAGGGAAAGCGCGCGAGACGTTGGACAGGCGCTCCGAGACCTGATTGCGCGCCCAGTAAATGTCGGTGCCGTCCTCGAAATCGACGGTAATGTCGGCTAGCGCATATTTGGTGGTCGAGCGGAGAATCTTCTTGTTGGGGAGCCCTAGCAGCTCAAGCTCGATGGGAACCGTGATGCGCTGTTCGACCTCCTCGGGAGTGAGGCCCGGCGCCTTCATGATAACCTTCACCTGAACCGGCGATACGTCCGGAAAGGCGTCGATCGGCAGGCTTGGCAGAAACACGGCGGCGGCACCGATCAACAGCAGTGCGCTCAAGACGACGAAGAGCCGCTGCGAAAGTGCAAATGCGACGAGGCGCGGGAGCATCTATGGCCCTAACCCAGAGAGAATGCCGCGAAGCGCCGAAATACCGCCAATGGCGATCTCGTTCTTGTCCGTGATGGGGCCAGATACCACGACGTGGTCCTGATCTTCCGCGAGCAGGGCGACCGGAACGAGACGGAAGCCACCGCCGATGGCCACGAAGACTGAAGTCAGTTCGCCGCGGCGGACCAACCCACTATAAGGAATCTCCCAGGCGCTTTCGCCGGCAGAGAGGAAGCCGATGCGCGCTGCAGCCGTCTGGCCGGGATGCAGCTCCCCGTTGTTGGGGATTTCCGCGCGCACCAAAATGGTCTGGGTTGCAGCGTCCGTGGTCTCGGAGACCAGCACGACCTTGCCCGGCATGGCATAGCCTTCGATTTCAATCTTCGCACCGGTGCGGATCGCACGGATGTTGGCCGCCGGAATTGCGATTTCTACCCAGAGCGACGATAGCTGCGCGAGCTTGACGAGCGGTGCGGACTGCTCGAGCCGCTGGCCTGGCGAAACCGCGATGTCGACTACGGAGGCCGCCCGCGGTGCGATGACGGTCAGCGTCGCGCTGATCGCGGCTTCGTTGGTTAGCCGCGAAATCGCCTCGTCGGACAGTCCACTCAGTCGCAGCATTTGACGCCGCTCCGCGACCGCGACGCTCGCCTGCCGCGCCTCGGTCTGGCTCGCCTCCAGCACACGTTGCGGCACCGCCTTGCCCTCAAACAAGTCGGCGTTGCGCTTGAGTTGCTGGGCGGCGAGAACTTCTTGCGCGACCGCTTGCAGATACTCGCGCTGCTGCGAAACGAAGCTTGGGCTTTCCAGCGTAACGAGTGGCTGGCCGGTGTTGACGCGATCTCCGCGAGCGATAGCCAGATTGGAGACCATCCCCGCAACAGGGGCGCTGACGATCCACAATTGCGGCGTTGGAATCACGATCTGGGCCGGATAGGGCAGCGTTTGGTCAGTACGGCTCGATACCGGATGCGTCACCCGGACGCCGAGATTCTGAGCCTGCGCCGCGCTTAGCTTCACGTCGTCTTCCGCCATTGACACTGAGGGCAGGAAACTGAATGCGAGCGCGAGAAGAGCGCCGACCCCGCTCCGAAAGGGGCTCGGACGGAGAGTCGCCTGCCGGAGTTGCATGACGGATGTCCTCTGTCGCCGGGGCAGCCGAAATGTCCCGCGAGTGCAGATTTCGCTTACTCCCCCTGAGCGCTGATGGGTTGATTTGCATCAACTGACCACGGTCCACTTGTCGCCCCGGGGAAGAGGATGCATTCGGTCGCTTCGACGGCCTCCCTGCGGGTTGCCAGCTTTCGTAAGTTTATGTCTCGACGACCGGCCGGTATCCGGAGCGCCGGAACGATCGCGATCAAGCAATACTGTGATGTGTCCGCGCAATTTTCGCTTTCCTTGACCGACATCAAGTTCGTGCGGGGGCAGCGATGGCATAAGCGATCATGAAAAGAACATTGCCAGATAACGCGAGGATTAAGGTCGGCAAAAGCGTCGGCGGCATCCTAGCTACCGCTCAGGCAAAGGGAGACAAACAACCCTTCCGAAAGATCGTCCGCGCCAATCCAATTGTCTCGCGGTACGGCATGCTTTTGATCGTCGGAGCCCTGCTTGTCACCTTGGGGTGGGAGTTCTTTCGATTGATCATCATCCTATGGACGTTGGACTGAGTGCCATTGGCCGAGAGCAGGGGTGATCCAGATGATGCACCCAAAATCCACGTTGCCCGACTTGGAGGAACGACTGCAAGAGTTGCGGGATGGAGGCCTCGTTCAAATCAGCCGCAGCGAGCACGAGCGCCTGTTCGGATTGAACGACGCCGCTCTCGGTCGGCTGCGCAATTTCGCCCGCGGTCATCAGCGTTGCGAGTTTCGCAGGCACGCCTCGACAGTAGGGCCCGAGGGGATGTTTCGCCATCTGCTTGTGGCGATGCGGAGGCGGTCGGAGCGCCCTGCGGCCTTCACTCAAGAAGGAAAGTCGGCCGGCTCCACATCGATTCGATCGGCGTGAAGTGACCAGTCTCGAATCGCACGGCCCTCGCAGAATTTCTGCTTCGCCAGTAGGGCCGCTTCCGTCTCGTCGCTCGCATCGACGTCAATCGTGTGCTGGCACGCCTCGCAAGGCTGGCCCTGGTCGCCAACTACATCTTTGATAAAGCGGACCACAAAATGTGCCATGCATGCCTCGTTGTGCGAATCTGAGGGGCCGCCTCGCGTCAATACACGAAGGTCGGTGTCTCAAGCAGGTGATCATTCACTGTCACGACGCCAGGAATGGCTTCGGCCGCTACGCGGATGGCTGTGCGTTCGGCCACGGATGGTGCAAAGCCCCAGAGATCGACGACCCCGTTCCGTACCGTTGCGTTCAGGTTCAACGTATGCGCCCAACACTGCTTCTTGATCTCCTCGAGGAATCTCTTCCTGATGGATGCATCGGAGAGCGACACGTCGAGCTTCGGCCTGGCGCTTGCGATCGCCTGAAGCAGGTTGGCCCGGTTAACGATTCCGACAAGCTGGCCTTGTTGGTCGACGATCGGCACACGTTTGATCTGATTGTTTTCGAGAAGCATCGCAATCTCGTGCAGCGGCGTCTCGGGCGCAGCGGTTACGACGTCGCGCGTCATTATATCGTTGACCTTGACCGCGTGCGATTTGACATAGTCGGTTGCAAGTTGAGCATCGCCGGTCAAGAGACGCAGCCACCAGGAGTAGGGGCGTTCGGTGCCGGCTTCGGCTCGATGGATCAGATCGCCTTCGGTCACAATCCCGAGGATCTTGTTGTCGGCATCGATGACGGGCACCGCGCTGATGCGTCGAGCAAGCAGAAGTTGCGCGACCTCGCGGACCGTGGCGTTTGCGTCGACGGTTATAACGGGAGAAACCATCACGTCTCGTACCTGCATGACAACCTCCGTATCAGTCGCTCAGTTTCGATTTGTCGGCATCTTGCCGGAATGCGGGCGGTCGAGATTGATCGGGATCAAGCGACAGGACCTGCCGAGCGGTCAGAATTGTCGACCTTTGAGGGAGGAGATCCTAATGACCAAGATACCGCATCGCGCCGTAGTGTTCGTCGGCGACGGACGAAAGGCGCTGTTCCTTCGTAACGAAGGCGACGAGAAGTTCCCGAACTTGCAGATGGAAGCCGTTTTTGAAGATCAAAATCCGGCGGCACACGACCAAGGGAGCGATAGGCCTGGCCGGGTGAGCAAAGCCTCGCAGTCAGGGCACAGAAGCGCCGTGGAGATGACCGACTGGCATGAGCTCGAGGAGCGCCGCTTTGTGAAGCAAGTGGCGGCTGCGGCGGAACGCATTGTACGCGGCGAGCCGTCGACTTCACTGATCATCGTCGCTCCGCCACGAACGCTGGCGGCGCTTCGGTCGGATTTTCATCCTGATGTGAAGCTGCGGATCGTGGCGGAGCTTGCCAAGGACCTCACCAGGCACCCGGTCGGCGACATCGAAAAGCACTTGCGGGACGAGTAAGGGCAGGTCGCTCGCGTGGAAGAAGTCCGCGTGAGGCGCTTCCAACGACAGCAATGCCTGAGCGGGCGGTCATACTCGCTTGATGTGCATCAAGCCTGGAACTGGCCGGATGCAGGATAAAGGACCATCGCCTCAGTTATCGGAGCTCGGACATGTTTTTTGCCAGCGTCATGGTCTACGTCGATCCTGAGCAGCAGGAAGAAGGACAGATTGCCGTCGCGGAAGGCATCGCGCGCGGATTTGGGGCGTCCATTCTCGGTATCTCGGCGGTCGCAATAGAGCCCCCGTTCGTGGCCGAGGGCGTCATCATCGAGCAGACAACGGCCGAGGACCTCGAACGCATACGAGCGCAGCTCTCGGCCAAAGAGGCGTGGTTCAGGCGGATCGTCCGCCTGCCGAGTGAAAAGGTGGAATGGCGCTCGGCAATCGCATTTCCGACCGAGTTTCTGGTCGAGCAGGCCAGGGCTGCTGACCTTATCGTCGTCAAGCGCAAGCAGCTCAGGACTAATATTCCCCGCTATCTCGATTCCGCCGGCGCCATGCTGCGGATGGGCCGTCCCACGCTTTCGGTGCCGGACGGTGTGACGGAGCTGGCCGGCGATCGCATCGTGATCGGGTGGAAGGATACTCGAGAAGCGCGCCTTGCGGTTCGTGAGGCGTTGCCGTTCTTGACCCGCGCGTCGAGGGTCACGATCGCCGAAATCTGCACATCGGACGAACAGGACGCGGCGCATGGCCGGGTGCGGGATGTGGCCAACTATCTCAGAAAACACGGCGTGAGTTGCGAGCATGAAGTTCGTGTGCATACGGCGGAGCCGGATGCTGGCTATCTCATTCGCCTGGCTTCGGACGTCGGCGCTGACCTCATCGTCACCGGAGGCTATGGACACAGCCGGTTGGGCGAATGGATGTTTGGCGGCATGACGCAGCGCCTCCTACAACAGGCCCAAGCTTGCCTGCTGATGGCCCACTAGGTCGCAACGCGCCTTCTCGACGATGGCTGTTCAATACCGCAATCAAGAGAGGCCGAGGCACGGTTCCCATGGAGAGAAGCAATGCTGGCGTCAGATATCATGCGGACCTCGTTCGCAACTGTGAAGCCGGAAGCGCCGCTGCTGGAGGCCCTCCATCTGCTGCTCGAGACCAATCAGCGCGGCCTGCCAGTTCTCAATGATGATGATGGGACTTTGGGGCATCATTGCTGAAGGCGACTTCCTCCATCGTCGCGAGTTGGGCGTCAACTATCCCGAGGGGTTTTGGCTCGAATGGCTACTGGGCAGGCAGGAAGGCGAGCTCGCTCGTGAGCGAACGAGGGGACTGCGGGTCGAGGAAGTAATGAGCCGTCATCCCGTTTGCGTCGATGAGAACGCCTCGATCGATGCGGTCGTCAAGGAAATGGATGTGAATCTCGCAGGTACCCGTGCTCCGCAAGAGACGGGTTGTGGGGATCGTTGGCCGGATGCAGATGCTCACGGCGCTGGAAAGTTGCCTTAGAGAGCCGGGGGAAGCCTCACGGGAATAAGATCAGCGGGCGGAGTAATTCGAATATTTGCGATGGGTCCACTCGACAATATCCCAGACAGGGACATTCGGCTCGATGCCTGCAGAGGGATTGCGCTCTGGTTCGTCTTCATCAATCATATCCCAGGGAATATCTGCAGTTGGCTTACTTTAAGCCGTTATGGATTCAGCGACACCACTGAAGTCTTCATGTTTGTTTCGGGACTGACGTGCACCATGGCGTATGGACATGTGTTCCGAAGCGCCGGGTCTTGGGCGACGATCTGTCATACGGTTCGACGAAGCTGGGAGATTTATGCGGCATTTCTGCTGCTGACGCTATTTTTGGTCGTCGCCGTTCATTGGATCGACGCCGACCTCGCAGACGACGCAAATGTGGCGATCGTCCTGCAGCAGCCGGGAGAAGCGCTGTCGCGTGCGGCGATCCTGCAATACCGGCCCGTCAATACGGATGTGTTGCCGACCTTCGTGCTCTTCCATTTGCTGTTTGCGCCGTGGCTTTTGCTTTTGCTCAGATGGCCGAATGCCACGTTGGCGGCCTCGGCCCTGCTGTACGGCCTGGTTCAGATACACGGCTGGAACCTTCGGGGATGGCCGACGAATGACTGGTATTTCAACCCGCTCGCCTGGCAGTTCCTCGTCACGCTCGGTGGATGGTGGGTGGTGGTGGGGCGCTGGCGGATAATGCCACTCGTGACGTCACGTCCGGCGATCATGCTGTCGGCCGCATATTTGATTTGGTCGCTGTCTGTTGCAATGAGTTGGATCAGTCCGGGTCTTGAGCTCGCAGTTCCGCAGTTCCTGAAAGGCTTGATCTACCCGATAAACAAGCCGGATCTTGATCCGCTGCGACTTTTGCATTTCCTTGCGCTTGCGGTCTGTGTCACCAATCTCGTGCCGGCGCATTGGGCCGCTTTACGGTCGCGCGTGCTGCTGGGAGCCGTTCGTTGCGGAGAGAATTCGCTCGAGGTTTACTGTGCGGGGGTCTTGTTGTCGCTTGCGGCATATATCTTTCTGAGGAACGTATCTGATGGTGTGCTCGCTCAAGTTATGGTCAGTGGCACGGGCATCGCACTTCTCACCGTCTTTGCCACCTTGTTGACCTGGTTCACTGGCCTTGCCGCGCCTCGGGTAAGACTACTTTGATCAGGTACATCCTCAGCGTTTCGCACCGTTCACGCCCCTTCAAGCGCCCTGCGCAATCGTCGGATAATGACGCCCCGTGATCGATCGTCCGCGGCGGCTTCGATCTGGTCGTTGATTTCGAGAAGCAGTTTGGACATGTCGTTGTGCCAATCGAGGTTGACGACCGCATCGGGAGTGAGCCTGCGGCGGCGGGCGACGTCGACCGGTGTCGGCGCGGCGGTCGATAGTTCGTAGACGTCGTCCAGCATCGGCATAAAGATCTGCGCGGTCGGAACGGTTCGCTCGGCGAGCCGGTTCAGAAGGCCTCCAAGCGCGTGCTCTTCACCGTGGACTATGAACAGACCACGATGAATGGGGCGCCGCGCGGCAATCCAGCGCGCGAGTTCCGGGCCGTCGGCGTGCCCGGAGTATTCGTCGATATACCGAATGTTCGCCGCTACCTTGATCTCCTCGCCCTGGATCCTCACTGCTTTCGCTCCATCGTGCAGGAAGCGGCCCAGGGTGCCCTGAGCCTGAAATCCCGTGAGCAGGACCGTGCCCTCCCTGCGCCACAACCATCGCTTCAGATGATGGCGGATGCGGCCGGCGTCGCACATTCCGCTCGCCGCAATGATGATATGAAAGCCGGACAGCCTCGCGATCGACTTGCTCTCATCGACGGTTTCCGTGAAGTGCAACTGACTGGAAGTCAGAAGCCGGTCCAAATCGACGCTCGGATCGAGACTGGCCGTGTTATTCCGAAAGACTTCCGTCGCACGGATCGCCAAA
>NZ_JASAUS010000217.1:0-9146 GCF_029953005.1 Bradyrhizobium sp. Mp27
ATTGTTCCATCGCCTTCAGTCTCCTCTCGGCTCTCTGACAAGCCAAGGATCGCAGAGCGAAAGCCGAAGCGAAACCAGTCAATCAAATGGGAGAAAAGCTCCGCTTACGATGAACATTTCAGCTCGCCAGCTCATGCTTGGAACTAGCGCCGCGAAATCCAGTGCCGCTCAGAGCATGGCGCGATAGATCAAAAGTGGCCGCCGACGAATCTAACGTGCAAGCTTGGTACATCAGTTTTATGTTGGGGCGGCTAATGGCCGTGGCCGTTATCCCCGGGCATTTTTCGACTTCGACGAGAGGCGCCGGCCAGCCGCAGGCTCGTACGGTTGTGCGATCGTGAAAGCGAACGCGGGCTGGGTAGCCCTTTCATGAAGCGGGCGAGTGCTCGCGAACTTACGTAGCAGAGTCACCATCGCTGTCAGAAAGCTCACCTCCGCTGTCTTGAATGCGCCAAGCATTCCGCGTGCGCGACATTAGGACGCAAAACGGAAGCGCATTTACGTACATCGCAGTGGCGCAAATCCTGCTACGCGTGCGCGGGCGCAAAAGTAGAGGAGGCGGCCGTGGGTCTCGATCTGCCAAATGACAATCTGATCCGAGGTCCGCTGCCCGAAGCACATTTGGATCGCCTCGTTGACGCCGTTAATGCGCGCGTTGATCGTGGAGAACCGAAGGTGATGTTACTCACCGGGGCATCGCGCGGAATTGGCCATGCCACTGCCAAGCTATTCTCGGAGGCAGGCTGGCGCATCATTTCTTGCGCACGCCAACCGTTCGACGGCGAGCGATGCCCCTGGGAGGCTGGGAATGACGATCATTTCCAGGTCGACCTCGGCGATCATCGAATGCTGCCGCGCGCAATCACCGAGGTTAAGAAACGCTTGGCCGGTGCGCCCTTGCACGCGCTGGTGAATAATGCGGGTGTGTCGCCGAAAACGCCCACAGGCGATCGGATGACATCGTTGACCACCTCAACCGATACCTGGATGAGGGTCTTTCATCTTAATCTGGTGGCTCCGATCCTGCTGGCGCAGGGTTTGTTTGATGAGCTAAGAGCCGCGTCAGGATCGATCGTGAATGTGACTTCAATCGCGGGCTCGCGGGTGCACCCATTCGCCGGTAGCGCCTATGCGACCTCGAAAGCTGCGCTTGCGAGCCTCACACGCGAATTGGCCCACGACTATGCGCCGCATGGCATTCGCGTCAATGCGATCGCGCCCGGCGAAATCAGGACCGACATGCTGTCGCCCGACGCGGAAGCGCGCGTCGTGGCAAGTATCCCGCTGCGCAGAGTGGGTACTCCGGACGAAGTGGCCAAGGTCATCTTCTTCCTATGCTCGGATGCGGCGAGCTATGTTACGGGTGCCGAGGTGCCGATCAACGGTGGCCAGCATCTGTGAAGCGGCCGGCCCGGCGGCGAAGCTGACTTGAGCTTCCCAACGGACTCACGTTCTCCGCTGACCACGCGCATACAATCAACAGAAAATGAATCGAAGGCACACGGCAAGTTTACTGTCGTGCCATGAAAAAGTGTCACGGTTCGATGTCATCTCGTCAACACTTGGCGCTAGATCGAGAGTGACATGCAAAACGAACCTCGCCAATCCGGACATGGGTCCAGGGAGGATGATCAAGGAAACGGAGACAGGCTTATGCTGCATATCCCCTCCTCGAGCGAAAGACCTGCCTCGCAGCCGGAACCGGAGCGTGCCCCCCCGGGGGAGCCGTCGCATGAGAGCGCGCTGGCCGGCATCTACGAAATATCGAAAATACTAAATGCTCCCGGCCGGCTCGAAGTCACCTTGGCCAACGTTCTCGGTCTTCTGCAATCGTTTGTGCAGATGCGACACGGCCTCGTCTCGCTGTTCAACGATGACGGCGTTCCAGAACTTACAGTTGGCGCCGGCTGGAGCGAAGGCACTGACGAACGTTACCGGACGTGCGTGCCGCAGAAAGCAATCCACGAGATCGTAGCGACAGGCAGGTCTCTTATGGTCGAGAATGTAGCCGCCGAGACGGCCTTCAGCGCTGCCGACCGGGAGGTTCTCGGCGCCTCTGATAGTATACCGGTAGCGTTCATCGGGGTCCCGATTCGCGTTGATTCGACGGTCGTTGGTACGCTGACGATCGACCGTATCCCGGAAGGCAGTTCAAGTCTTCTCGAGTACGATGCGCGGCTGCTCGCCATGGTCGCGAACGTGATAGGACAAACGATCAAGTTACATCGCTTGTTCGCCGGCGATCGCGAACAATCGTTGGTGGACAAGGACCGGCTAGAGAAACAGACAGTTGATCGTGGGCCGCCCGCTCGCGAGCGCAAGCAGCTTCAGGCACACGGGATCATTGGCGACAGCCCGGCGCTGAGCGCACTGCTTGAGAAGATTGTCGTTGTAGCCAGATCAAACAGCACGGTTCTGCTGCGTGGCGAATCCGGTACCGGGAAGGAGCTGGTAGCCAAGGCCATTCACGAGTCGTCCGTTCGTGCTAAGCGGCCGTTCGTTAAGCTGAATTGCGCGGCGCTCCCCGAGACGGTCCTGGAATCGGAATTGTTTGGCCATGAGAAAGGTGCCTTTACCGGTGCTGTCAGCGCCCGCAAGGGGCGCTTCGAGCTTGCTGACAAAGGGACGCTATTTCTTGACGAGATCGGAGAGATCTCACCTCCGTTCCAGGCGAAGTTGCTGCGAGTTCTGCAAGAGCAGGAGTTCGAGCGCGTCGGCAGCAATCACACGATTAAAGTCGATGTTCGGGTGATAGCTGCGACCAACAGGAACCTTGAAGAGGCTGTGGCAAGGAGCGAATTCCGCGCGGACCTCTACTATCGTATTAGCGTAGTTCCCTTGTTGTTGCCGCCGCTTCGCGAAAGACGCAGTGATATTCCGCTGCTCGCAAGAGAGTTCCTCAGAAAGTTTAACAGCGAGAACGGCCGCTCTCTTACTCTGGAGGCGAGTGCGATCGATGTACTGATGAGCTGTAAATTTCCGGGAAATGTCCGCGAACTCGAGAACTGCATCGAGCGGACCGCGACACTCAGTGCCGGATCATCGATTGTAAGAAGTGACTTTGCATGCAGCCAAGGCCAATGCCTTTCCACGACGCTTTGGAAAAGCACATCGTATGGCAAGACAGACCCGGCGGCACCGATGCAACCGGTGCCTGCAAAGTCCATCATCCCGCTGGCTGAAACGGCCCCTCCGCCGCAGGCTGTCTGCGAACCGGGCTCATTGGCACCTTCCGGCACAGTTCTCGTTAGTGGTGCGAGAATGGCTGATCGCGAGCGGGTCGTTGCGGCTATGGAAAAGTCTGGCTGGGTGCAGGCCAAGGCAGCGCGCCTACTCGGGCTAACCCCGCGCCAAGTCGGCTACGCGCTGAGGAAATACGGAATCGAGATAAAGCGGTTCTGAGCGCCCCGCATCGGCCTGGACTGATTCCGCCAAATCGATAAGTGAAGACGGTCCGCGTAGTTAATCTAGCAATCTGAGGGGAATGGACCGCCGGGGGCGTCGGCTTGCCACGACCCCGAGAAGGGCTCAACTATTCAGCGACAGATGGGGCGGAGAGCCTCACTTGCGAGTCGCACAATCGCGAACCGCCGGTTGCTCGAAATGCAAAGAGCTATCATCCTTATCTCAATCAAGCCGGATTGGCGAACGCAATGCTTAATGACCCTCGACCGGTCCGGGCCTGCAGGGGATTAGCGGCAGTCAATCCGCAAGCAGTCCCGCCGCCACTTGCCAGCGTGGTGCTGCGAAACAGCGCTGTCCGAGCCTGCTTTGTGCCGGCATCCCTTTCAGGAAGCGCGGGGTAGAGAGGGCGCACTACCCGGTCTTAAGCCTTGTGACAGCGAGCGGTCCCAAGCGGCGGGGATGGTACAACACTTGCTGTTCTCTTCCCAGCTGACGTAACTTTAGGAGCAACACCTTGCATAATATTGTCTGCATCAAGCAAGTTCCGGACTCGGCGCAGATCCGCGTGCACCCCGTGACCAATACAATCATGCGTCAGGGAGTGCCGACCATCATCAACCCGTATGACCTATTCGCGCTCGAGGCCGCGCTGGGGCTGCGCGATCGGTTCGGTGGCGAAATTACCGTGCTTACCATGGGGCCGCCATCGGCAGAGGAGTCGTTGCGAAAGGCGCTGACTTATGGTGCTGATCGCGCCGTCCTACTTACTGATCGCTGCTTTGCGGGCTCGGATACGCTGGCCACTACGTATGCGCTTGCAACAGCGATCCGGAAAATTGGCAAGGAATATGGTCCGGCAAACCTCATCTTCACGGGAAAGCAGACCATCGACGGCGATACAGCGCAGGTTGGTCCTGGCATCGCGAAGCGACTGGGCGTAGGGCAGCTAACTTACGTTGCGAAGGTCAGATCCGTGGACGTCGCCAATGAAACAATTGAAGCGGAGCGGCGCTCGGAAGGCGGTGTGCAGGTTCTGCACACTAGGTTGCCCTGCCTCATCACCATGCTTGAGGCGACGAATCAGATTCGGCGAGGCGCGATGGCGGATGCCTTGCGTGCCGCGCGAGCCAAAATCGTGAAATGGAGCGCGCAAGATGCAGGTGTCGAAGACATCTCCAAATGTGGGCTCAAGGGCTCGCCGACTGTCGTCAAACGTGTGTTCGCTCCCCCTGCGCGGGCCGAGAGGGCGGCGCTGGTTGAGTCCGCCGAGCAGCCGGCGCAGGCGCTAATAGACGCAATCTTCTTGAATCAACCGAAGCTCGAAACCGATCTGGCGACACTTGCTCGTGACGCCCGATCTGGACTGTCCGGGCAATGTTAGCAACGCGCTCCAAGAAATGTATCAACGCTCGCACCCGAGTCGACGAGAGCGCAACATGTCGTTGTGCAACGCGGTAAGCTACCATAAGAGTTTGCTATGCCATCCGTCGATCTCGCCATCGGCTGAGGCCGCATGTTCCGTAGAGCACGTTATCGCTACGATCGAGTCCGGAGCCGCCCAGGATTGCCGGGGCACGGCCAAACAGGCCTGCGCATATTTCAGATCTTCCGTTTTGTCGTGTTCGACCGTGGAAGACCATTGCTTCCTCCGTACCGGTCGCGAGCAAAGACGGAATACGTCAGCAACCCGGGTCACCATGCTAGCGCTGCCGTCTGCACGTCCAAAGCCCTGTCGCTGGCTTTAAGGAGCAAAGCCAACCTATGCGGCGCCTTTGAAGCAATCCGCCAATTCAGCAGCCGTGTGTATGTGAACAGCCGCTGTTTCGTTCCTGACGGCGGTGCGCAGCCTCTCAAGTGCTATGCACTTGCTATGAGGATAGGTCACAAGTGTTATACCAGCTTCTTCGGAATCTGACGGAGCAAATTCAAGAGTTGGCATGATGGTTGCTGTTAGCCAGTAAAAATTAAGAGGGGGTAACCGCGAATGCGAAGAACAGGCGAGCGGCATGCCACGAACGACCTGAGGCCCTGTGAGGTCGGTAGGCACGAATTGGATTTTACAATGCTGTACCAAGTTGACAGCGGTTCGATGAAATGGCGGCAGCAGCAACCGCGAGGGCTTCATTCATTTGCTCAGGCAGCCAAAGCTGCACCGCGCGACTAGGCGTGTCATTCGCGCATGCGGCATTAGCATCAGAATGGCATGCGCGGCGAAGTATCCAAGACGATTCTCCGCGCGCATGCTCGCCGTGGCTGCCATTGCGGCATCGGATTGCTGCTGGACTGGAAGCCAACCGGATCCTCGCCGCTCCCTCAATGAACGAAGTCCCTTCGATGCGCATGACCAGGACAGAGAAGACCGCAATCTGCCGTGGCCAGGAGAACGACGAAAGTTTGCGTGAAAGGTGAACGCAACATTAGGCCCTTTGAAGCCAATGAACTCAGCGCGGTCAATAGTCGGCCCGGACATGAAGGTAGCTTCGTCAAGGACCGTTTCGCTTCTCATCTGCAGGGAGTCAAATGATATCTCAAGCGTCTCGATTTGCACCGGATCAGCCTCCGAAGTTATCCTGCGAGTACTTGACTGAGCGAGTGCGAGCCTTGTTCGGCCCGCATCCGTTCGCCTCCCAGATGTCCGGAGACCAGGTCGCCAGCCTGCTGCCTGAATACCTAGCGATGTCACAGGCGTTCCCGTACCTGCAGGCAGGGTCGCAAAGGGACCTCATATTCGATGCAATGCATCAAAATCGGGACATTGGGAGGGACATTGAACTGACCAGCGTGGTCGCGAATTTTATCTGCTGGGATGAGACCGGTGGCCATGGCGGGATTCTCCGGGGCGGCAAGGCGGCGTTGCCCGATATTCTTTTGACAGAAAACTTTCACTCCAACCTCTTGAGAAAGGATGCTGCACGACTACTCGGCAGAGCGATAAGGCCCAACTATAGCGACAGGACGAAGCAGTACCTGCATTCTCTCTATGCCGGATTGTCATCGAAAGACCCCCTGGTTCGTTGCGCCTACATGGTCGCCTTTGAGCTCCATGCTGCAGACATGATCCAGTCGCTGTGGACCACTCTGGTCAAAACCTTCAAGGCGCGGCCGGACGATCTTGAGTATTTTCGCGGCCATGTCGGCGGAGAAGATCCCGCGGAGAAGTACCACGGAGAAATGACAGGCCGGCTGATTGGTGAACTTGTGCAGCCTGGCCTTAATGATCGCTTTTTGAATGAATTCGGCCGAGCCTATCGGCTCAGCGTCCAGTGGTGTCGCGATCTGCTCGGAACGGCGGCGCGTACGGGAGATGATCACTCCGAGATGCAACATCATGGCCGTTGTCATTGCGGCGCTATCAAATTCTACGTCAATGCACCTCGAGAGCTCTCTGCAGTTCGATGCAATTGCTCAATTTGTCAAATGTCTGGATTTGTCCACTTGCTCGTACCTGGCGATAAGCTGCGCATTGAGTGCGGCGAAGAGTTCCTCACGACATACCAGTTCAATAAGAATATTGCGCGGCACACGTTTTGCCGGCTTTGTGGCGTAAAGCCATTCTATAGGCCGAGGTCGAATCCCTCCGGGTACAGCGTAAATATCCGATGTCTGGATAGAAAGACCATCGAGCACTTAAGAATATCTGAGTTCGATGGCGCGCATTGGGAGCAAGCATTCCTGTCAATGCAGCAGGACCCGGAGTCATGCTTCGAAGATCAAAGGAGTGAGCTCGAATGGCGCGCGCAATGAAAGATAAATCCTGTCTTCTTTCAGAAGAAGTCCTGACAAAGTACCGGATTGAGCTGCTAGTAAAGGGGTCCGTCGTAATCGCCCCGCAAATGTTATTCACTCAAGACGACATAGCCAGGATCGATCAGCTGCAGGCTGAGATTCCGGAAGAAGAAGTGCGGGAGGGAGATGCGGGCGACTTGCACAGCGTCTTTGTCCAGCGCGTGAGGGTAGACCCGCCCGGCCACGCGCCTAGCAACGTGAGTGGTACTGCTTCGGGTCAGATCATGGAGCTGCTCGAAAGTAGAGATCGCAGCTTCGCGCTAAGAAAGATCTTCGGAGCATCCGCAGATTACGTGGTTCGCCGATGCCAGATGCATCGTATGCCGCCGGGGTCCTTTATCGGCATTCATTTGGATGCGGCGAGTGATCCGGATTTCGAGTACTCGGTGATTGTGCAGCTAGCGAGAGACTTCGACGGCGGTGAATTCGTGGTATATCCAACCGGGTACGAACAACACGTATTCCGGCCGCCATTTGGCGCTGTGCTTGTCACAACCTGTAAGGTCCGGCATGAGGTAAAGCCGGTATCAAGCGGGGAGCGCCGATCCCTCGTATACTTCTGTTCAAAACGCAGCGGCGTGAACCGCCGGATCATCGAGGGTTCTAACGCTCGGCCCTAGCGTGCCGCGCCTGGTATGGGTCTCTGCAAATCGTGGGCTGAGCGAGCTCTCCGGGGAATTGATGGCTTTCCCATCTTGCGGGTCCTTCGTGAGGTCCGACACGAGTCTGGTCGCAAGCGATGGCTTACATTGATCGTACGCGTCCGGTGACGGCCCCTAGTTGGGCGTCTTGAGCGGATGGCCGACCTCGCTCATGGGGCATGAGCGACGTTCTGAGGTTACCAATTCCGGGCGTGAGTTCGTGGACGCGCTTGGCGAGATGATCCAGCAGGCAGGCCAGCACAAGCCTGTGGATCTAGGGCTTGGCTGTGGCGATGAAGTGATCGCTTTGGTCGTGTCATTGTTACTCCAAGCTCTGCGCCCCGATCCGGGCCTTTTCCTCGCCCGTCCATCGTCGGCGACGATCCCAGTGATCACCTCGACGCGACGATCACCTTGCTACTGGCTCGAGCATGGTATTTGCCATCGTTCCTCCTCCACGGATCCGCTCATGCCGAGCTGTATCGCGGGCGCCGAAAGGGGAGCGGTTGGGGCCTCACGCCGTTACAATGGGCCGAATATTTCCACCACAATCACCACAATCACGAGGAGAGTGGTCGCAAAGGCCATGATGACCATTCCGCTGCCCGCAGGTAGGAGGCTGAGAGGCGAGGCGATAGGATTGCAGATCGACGGCATCACGCGGGGCGGGAGATTGAGCCTCTCAGTGCTATCGAAGATATAGCTAGTCGGGCGTCGGGACTCACGGACCACACATCCAAAGCTGGGTTGCATCCCCGCGGAATTGTCAGCCAGCTGGTCCCGACCGGGGTTGTCCGGCGGCTGCCCGGGAACGAGCGGCGTTTGGCTGTAGTAGGGACCACCATGCTTGGAGCTCGGTGCCACCTCGCGCAGAGCAGTCTGCCTGACAAATGCGGAACTTGCGCCAGCGGCCACATTCATGGCTTTTGCAACTCCAGATGCAAGCAGAATCAAAGCCAAGTCGAACAAGATCAATCGGATCAGCCTCATTGGGGCTCCGAAGATAGCTGCTGCGGCCGCGTTCTTTGCGGCAACTCCTGCTCCTATGCAGCAATTTACGTGCCGGCAAAGTGCGGTCTTTTGGGGCCGCTTATTTCATAGTGAAACTCGCATAAACCCAAGCCAGCGAGTGCAATCGCCCATCGTATTGTCGAGTTTCAACGTAGGCGTCGCAAATCGGCCAAGCAGGACGTGCAATGCGATTAGCCCGTCTTATTCGCGAGAGGGCGCCTGAGAGGCTGGCGAGCGTGGTGTAAAGCGCTGATGCTGCGTAGGATTCGGTTGTGAAGCCAACCCCATCACCTCAACCGCGAA
>NZ_JASAUS010000218.1:0-9141 GCF_029953005.1 Bradyrhizobium sp. Mp27
CAACCTCGGCTTCCATGACTCGATGGAAGCCACTGTGGACCCTTATCCCGGGGTCCCGATTGGATGCCGATCACCCCGAAAACGGGGTCCTTATTCCATGCCGAAACACAGACTGACATTTGCGTCGAGCTACCGTACGCGCCACGCTGTTTCACGCGATGTCGAGATTGACCGATGAGCAACGACAACGATGGACCACACGATCTGCCTCCACTGCGCCCCATGTTGACGGAGCGCATGGTCCTCGAGCTCGTGCCGATTTCCCGCACCACATTGTGGAGATTAGAACGCTCCGGAAAATTTCCACGAGCGGTGTACGTCAGCCCGAACCGACGATTTTGGTTTCGCGATCAGGTCATCGCGTGGCAGACCGCCATTAACGACAACGACGAGCGCAACCCGAGGCGGGGGCGCGGCAAGGGACGTCGGCGGAGCGCAGGGCGAGATCCCTCTCCGCAATAACACGGTTCCGTCGACATTGCTCGGCGTGCAGTTCGTCAACGTTCTACAGCGGTGGGCAGGGACAACCCGGCCCAGGGCATCGTACTGAATTCGGCTATCCAAGTTGGCGAGCATTCGCTGGGCAATTGAACTGTGACAAATGTCCCTTCATAACTCACCTGGAACACGTGCGACGGGGACAATAATGCTCAAGATGATGCTGTGCTTTTTGGCTTGTTTGGAATTGTCCCTGCGGCCTTCGCAGAACCCCCGGCCAAAACGATCCGCCCAGAGGAAGCCCCGAACTATCAAGGCCAGTTGGTCACCGTGAAGGGCGTCATCTCGGCTGATACGACATCAGCGCGAGAAAACAGGTTTCTCAATATGGGCGGCACGTACCCTAACCAAGCCTTCACCGGCTGGATACCTACCAAAAACGCCGGCGCCTTTTCTGTTCTGCCAAACGTTACCGGCAAGGCGTGCAGTATCACAGGCCAAGTCCAACCCTACAAAGGAAAGCCAGAGATCGTCCTGGGTTCGCCTTCCCAAGTAAGGTGTGAATAATGCGCGGACGCACCGCTAATCCGAGCACACCGCCGGTTGCCCGCCGAGCCTGACGCAATCGCGAAACCGCCACGGCTCGACAAAACTGCCGGACCATATCCCGCCCTCATCGCGGCGGGCTTCGTTTTGCGCCTCGGTATAGCGGCCTTGGCTGTATCGCGGCCAGTCCAGCGCCAGACCCTGTCGCACGAGCCAATCGGCTAAGTCGAAGCCACCAGCCGCGCATGATGCCACCGTGCGCCCATATCGGTCGAGTGTCACCCGCATGCAGGACACGGGCTGACCACCGATGAACTCTGCAAGCGCGTTCGCGGTCCCGGCACCGCAGCGATACGGCAGGCTGTCCCCGCCCCGGCAAAGCTGGCTGCTTTCGGGCGCGTCGATGCCCCAGAGCCGTATGCGGGTGCCGTGGATTTCGAGGGTGTCGCCGTCGATGACGCTGGCTTGGCCGGTTAGGTCGGCGGGCAAGCTGAGGCCGCTTGAAGCGACGATCATGACGCCAACTAGGCCCGCGAGTGAGATCGTCCTAGAGAACACTGATCACACATTGCAAGAGGCTGACCGTTTGGCTCTTAGCAAAAGGTAGCCGATAGTAAATTGTGCTGCGGCTTTCCTCGGAAAGCACTGGCGTATTCCGCTTCCGATCCGCATCAATGTACGATTTCGTCGCGTCGTTCAGATCTACAAAACCCGAGAGAGCAACGACAAGATAGCGAGCCAAGTCGCGCCCGGAAGTCGAGCGAGCAGCAGTCAGGTTTTGAACGATAACTTTGGCCTCGTCATGGAATTGCAACGCTGCATAGTAGCGGCGGCCTGCGACAGCATTGAAGCGCGCTCGATTTTGCTGCTCCAAAGCGATTTTGGCTTCGTTGTGAATGTATTCTGCTTCATCCGGAGGGACTGTTTCGACGATGTCGATTATCGCACGCGCGTTGCGGAGCAAGTTGTCAATTTGGCCAGACGTGAATTGTTGATCTTTGCATCGCTGATCGCCAATCATTTGCGCGAAAGCGTGTGACGGCAGTATTAGGAAGAACAATAGTGCTAGTGCGATCCGGGGCATTGGTGATTTTGGTCCATTTTTCGGCCATATTGCAAATTTGACGGTGATGGGAAAGTCCGTAGCTCGACCAATTTCATGCCACCACCCGATCCTCCTTAACTTCGCCGCGCATCACGATCCTGAGCGCCTCATCCTGCAACTGCCGCTGCAGCGCCTTGGCCTCATCCCACGGTACGCGCATCCACACGTCCCGCTCCTCATCGGTGGTCAGGATCACCGGCATGGCCTTCGGATGGATCGGCTCGACCATCGCGTTCGCCTTCGTCCCGAAATGAGCTGGATAGTTCATTTGGGCATTTCCTCCTCCGGTTCTTTCACGAAATAACATGTGCCCGGGCGAAAGCCGCATACGTTTTCGTAAGTGCAAGCGCCAACATCACATTCGTTCTCGCGTGTGCTGTTTAGCAACTCGTGAAACTGAAACGCGCCCTCGGAAAATTCCTTTGCATTGCCTTGCCGTAGCCCCGGAATACCTCTTTTCGAGAGCGCGATAGCTTTGGCGTCTAAGTGCAGCTTTGGACAGTTCGCAGCGATGCCAAAAGCGACACCTTGCAGATATGCTACGCTCCGACCGTCGGCATACGTTGAGGACGAAATAAATTGCAATGC
The DNA here is from genome assembly GCF_029953005.1 of Bradyrhizobium sp. Mp27. NCBI lineage: Bacteria > Pseudomonadati > Pseudomonadota > Alphaproteobacteria > Hyphomicrobiales > Nitrobacteraceae > Bradyrhizobium > Bradyrhizobium sp. Mp27. Next base: position 2,678 of record NZ_JASAUS010000218.1, read on the forward strand.
ACTGACTAGAACTCCGATTACGACCTTTGCGTCCAATTTCACTGAAGCCCCTTAAATTTTACAACGCTGTCCAGTTCATGCCGTCGTCCGATCTTCTTCATCCTCGCCGCGCATGACGATCCTGCGCGCATCACCCGGCAATGGCCGCTGCAACGCCCTGGGCTACATCCCACGGCGCGCGCATCCACAGGTTCCCGCTCCAGCACCCTGGGAACCGCTCCAGCGACCGAGAAGGCGGCTTGATTAAGATCAACGCCGCCGCTCGACTGCCGCAAAAAGTGGTGCATGGCATCAAGACGACTTTTCACCATCGAACTTACCGCGATTGCGGTCATCGTTCTGAGCATGGCCGTACTCGCGTACATCGGGTTCGCCATTTGGTCAGAACTATGAAGACCGAGGTGCGCCGAGGCGGCCGCTTACTGTTTGGTGATCTGGAGCATGGCATCAATGAAACGCTGTCTCGCTGCTTTCGCAATCGCCGCCAGCCTGTGCGCACCAGTTGCGCGCGCCAACGATGCCCTGGAAGCCGAGGTGCGGGCCTACGCTCCGGTCTTCTCCCTCGCCAAAGTATGTGACATCAGGATCAGTGAGGCCACTTCGAGTGACCACCGCGCCATGCTCGAAGCGGTGAAATCCGACCCGAACGCCGACAAACTGGCCTACCGCCTCCATTACGAAGCGCAGACGGCCTACATCAAGGCCCGCGATGGAGGTCAACGGGTCACCTTCTGCAAGGACTTTATCGCGGCCAACAGCCAATACGCCAAGGCGCGCTTCACTTCCGTCGTCGAGGACCTCATGAGCGACGTTAGCACAAGTGTACAGAAAGCGATTGCCCACAACGTCTGCGGTGCACCCCCCGTCAAGCTATCCAAGGCCGACTGGAAGCCGTACGCGCAAATCAAGCAGATGCTCCAGAACGAGCAAAAGTTGGCCAGGAAAAACGCCGAGGCGAACGGCTGGAACGTCACCGAGGAAACAACGGCGGTCACGGAACAGTTCTGCGCGGCGGTAAAAACCCGATGAGCATCCCGGCGCACCATCAGCCGGTAGCCCTCGTGCTTGATTTCGTGGACCCAGTCCGGGTCGGACGGCGGCTTGGCCACCTTCGACGGTAGACACGGTTCGATGAAGCCGGAGGGACGCCGCTGAATGACCATCGAAATTGTTCATTCATTCGCGACCGTCAAGGAAAGGGTTGTTGAGTTGTGTTCGCGCCGCGCGATCCTCTTCATCGGCCCCGCGCATGACGATACTGAGCGCGTCATCCGGCAGCGGTGGTTGCAGCGCCTTGGCCTCGTCCCAAGGCGCGTGCATCCAAACGTCGCGCTCCTCATCGGTCGTCAGGATCACAGGCATGGCCTTCGGATGGATCGGCTCGACCACCGCGTTCGGCGATGTCGTCAGAAACCCGTAGACCTCATGCGGCCCAGGCACTGGCTTGGACTTCGTTCCGCGATCACCCTTGAACGTCGTCCAGATGCCCGCGAAGGCGAACAGCAGACGCTGCTCATTCAGTACGAACCAGACCACATCCTTTTACGTTGATGCCGCAAGCCCAAGTCTTTTGGCGATTGGCATACGCTTCGGCTATTAGCCGCTCCGACCGTGGTCTCGGTTGCCTTAGTGCGTTGACATAAATCAATGGTCGTTGGGCGATCCTGCCGCTTGCTACAACCCCACCGACGACCATTTGGATCGACTACCCACACGCGAGCGGTCGGCGGAGCGGGACGGCTCCGACGCTCGCCCCCTCAACCCCGCGTCGGAGCCGTCTCGTCTTTGTGTGAGATTACCAATGCTGCAGATCACAGGAGATCGAAATGGAGCAGATTTTGATAAACCTTGTTGCAGGAGCGCTTGGCGGCGTTGGCGCAGGCAAGTCATCGCCGACATTTGATCTTGGGACCGCTGGTAACGTCATTTCTGGCCTGGTCGGAGGCGGGGTTCTCGGGCAGGTCGTGACGTTGTTACTGCCATCGGTCGTAGCTGCAGCCCAGTCGGGTAATCTGACTGTCGGCGGCGTTATCTCGCAAGTAGTTGCCGGTGGCGCTGGCGGAGCCATACTCACTGCGCTCATTGGTGCAATCAAGAACAAAGCTGCTGCCTGACGGTCAGTGTCCCGGATTGCGGTGGTGGCGGATGCCCCAGCGCATCATGCTCAAATTGCGCCCGATGTCGGTGTTGCGCACCGCCGGAGCCGGATAATCTGGAAACACGCCCGGCATCGGCGCGAGGTTGCCGACGTAGCGGTTGACGACGCGAAACAGTGCGGCAATCGCGGCTTGGTTGGTGGTGATGCTGTAGAGGTTGCACATGCGCTTTGCGGACTACCGCTTCTCAAAGTCCGTTAGCTTGCGCATGTAGTAGCCCTGTCTCTGAATGGCGAGCTTAATGTCCTCGCTGACACTCGCTACTTTTTTCTTCTTTCGCCATCTGCTCGACGCGTCAGGAAAAGGAATTGGCAAACCATTGCGTACAACCAGCAGATCTCGCCTGTCGCTCAGATACACATCGAACATTCTAAGGCCCCCCAGCCGATCATCAGAATAGCTCGGGGAGTAGAAATGGACCAGAGCGCTATTATCCCGCAACGCAACAACTTAATTGCGCAGAGTGGCCGGGGCCGCGCGCGGCGATCCCTAGATCGCGCTCGTCATAGGTCGTGAGGCTCACCGGACTTGTCGGCCATTTCCTGGCAGATCTTGGCCATCTCGGTTCGCACCTCGAACACGACCCGCTCGATGTTGCGCCGGGTCGCAAGATCACCACGCGGCGCGCACCGCGCAGGCATGCCCGACAAGTGCGTCAGAACCACGCCGCAGAGGCCCTCGATCAGTTCATCGACATCCGCGCGCCGCACCAGTTCTCGCTTCTTCTCCATCAACCGCAGTTGCAGCATCTCGGTCTTTGCCTTGACGTGATCGGCGTCCGCCTCCCCACGCGGCGATTGCTGCCGCTCGCGCCGCAGGTAGCGGAGGTAGGCAACGCGGCTCTGGTCGAGCGGGAAGCCGTCACCTTGCCGCTGGATCACGCCTCCGGCTTCGAGCTTGTCGATGTAGGCCCGGCTACAATCGAGGTGCCGCGCCAATGCCGACGCGCTGACGGCTGCGGCCCCTTTGGCGACGGGCGGGTAATCAACGTTGACGGTCTCGGTCATCAGCGTCATTCCGGTTGCATCGCGGCAGGATAGCTCACTTCCGCTTTCGGCGGGATAGCGGACCATGCCCGGACTTGCCGTTGGCTACCCTGTCGCGAATGACCAAATCCGGAGGTTGGGCTCCGCTGGATCTCATGAGATGCCACGGCTCAAACCCGCTCAACCATCGGTTTACATGTTTCATGCCAGCGGCTTATCCTTTGGGTGCGCGAAGATGCCTTCCTGCGAAGGGAGGACACCGTGAGGGGTTCGCAACTTGCGCTATCGCTTCGAGGAATTCGCATTTGACATCGACCGACGCGAACTGCATCGGGGGGCAGAGGCTGTTTCCATTGCACCGCAGGTGTTCGATCTGCTCGAATACCTGATCCGAAACAGGGAGCGCGTCGTCAGCAAGGACGACCTTATCAACGCCGTTTGGAATGGTCGGATCGTGTCCGATGCTGCGCTTACGACCCGCCTGAATGCTGTCCGCGCTGCCATCGGCGATACCGGCGAGGAGCAGCGCCTCATCAAGACGCTTCCGCGCAAGGGCTTCCGTTTCGTCGGACAGGTGCGGGAGGCTCCAGAAGTTGCGGGCCCAAATCCGGGCGATGCGCCCGAGACCGCTCCTGCGCTCCCGGACAAGCCCTCCATCGCAGTGCTGCCGTTCGAGAACATGAGCGGCGATCCCGAGCAAGAATACTTCGCGGATGGGATGGTTGAGGAGATCATCACCGCGCTTTCGCGGTTCAAATGGCTGTTCGTGATCGCCCGCAATTCCAGCTTTACCTACAAGGGCAAGGCGGTGAACGTGAAGCAGGTCGGGCACGAGCTTGGCGTGCGCTATATCCTTGAGGGGTCTGTGCGCACGGCAGCGGGGAAAGTTCGCATCGCAGGGCAGTTGATTGACGCGGTGACCGGCGCGCACATCTGGGCGGATCGGTTCGAGCGCGACCTGACAGACGTTTTCACGCTTCAGGACGAAGTGACGGTCGCCGTTGTCTCAGCTATCGAGCCAAAATTGGTTCAAACGGAAATCGCAATGGCGGCGCGGCGCCGACCGGAGAACCTCACTGCCTATGATTTTTATCTCCGCGCTCTGCCGCAGTCTTACCTGGCGACCCGCGAAGGGTTGGCCGACGCGATCAGGTTGGCTCACCGCGCCTTGGAACTGCACCCTCGGTTCGGCGGTGCCGCGGCTCTCGCAGGTCTCTGTCACATGCGAAACGTCCTTTTCGGCTATGCTGACGATCCCCAATTCGACCGCAGGGAAGCCGTTCGGCTTTCTCGCTTGGCATTGAGCGTCGACGATAGTGATCCAGATACGTTAGCAGCGGCTGCTGTAATCTCGGCGTTCATGATTGGCGATTGTGAAAGTGAGATCGAAATGGCTGACCGGGCAGTCGCGCTCAATCCCAATTCATTTGGAGCATGGTCCGCCAGAGGCTGGGTCTGTAGAGCTGCGGGGCTACCGCAGGAAGCGGTCCAGAGCTTCGAACGTGCCATTCGCGTGAACCCGATAGACGCGCTGCTACATTCGTCGTTTGTCGCGATGGGCATAGCCTTGATCGAGCTTCGTCGCTTTGACGAGGCCATCGTTGCAGGCAAGAAGGCCCAACGCCAGAAATCCTCCTATTGGCCAGCTTACTGCTGTCTCGCGTCCGCTTTCGCCCATCTCGGGCGCGAGGCTGGGGCCCGTGAGTTGGTGGCGCGTCTGCTTGAGTTCGATCCCGCCTTTACAATATCAGCGTTCATCGCGCGGGGCGGGCAATCAAACGCGAAGCTGTTGATCGAGGGCCTTCGGAAAGCAGGCTTGCCCGAATGAACCTTGCTCGCGGCATCACGAATTAGAATGCAACTGCAACCACGGATTTTCTCGCAGCAGATACCCTCAGTAGGCGCGGTCGCGCGGTCCCCGCCTTTCTCGCGCGCCCCAGAGGACCCGGACGACCATTCCGGGAGGGTGGCCATCCGAAGGCGGCCACCGCCAACGCAGAGACCGGAGACCCTATCTTGATGCCGATGGTCTCTGCCGGAACCCAGCGGCGACCCAATGAACGACACGTCCAACGCCCCACGCGACAATCCACAACAGCGCCATTGGAATGACGATGAAGCCCCAAGCCACGAGACCCAAAGTCCAGTTTCCCGCGCCAATCATGGCACCGAATATCCCCGGCACGCTGGTGAAGTCGCGGACGAATGCCTCAGAGCATTTCGCTACTTCTGTCCGATATCTATTCATGTCGAGCTTGCTTGAACTGCTGGAGCCGTAGAGTTGATACGCAGTGTCAGTGCACAGACTGTGCATGCTGTGTACGGGCTTATTGCTCTCGGCCATTAACAAAAACGGCGCGACAAGCGCCCACACGACGGCAACGACGACAAACAGCCTGTTCCAGCCATTCATGGTGTTCAAAGGCCCCCACCCCTAAAGTTGCGTCATCGTAGCTTGACCAACGCGCACGTCGCCAGCGGCCTAACGCATTTCCTTGGGACATCCACAGCCGAACCGTTGGCTTGGAACATCGGGCAGGTCACACTCCACCGAATTTCAGCGCGGATCGGTTATGACAGACCCATTGACGGCAGAAGCAATCTACCTGCGGCTCGGCAGCCTGATTGCCGACGCGCCCGACCTCAAGGCCGACCCGACACCCGATACACGCCGTTGGCTCGCACGGGTCTTCACCATGATCGGCAGTGTGATTGCCTGTCTGATGGTGCCGATCATGGCACACGGCCAAGAACTGAAGTATCCGCCTAAGCCCTACCCGGAGGTCGACGGCAACACGGTGGTCCTCATCGAAATCTGGCCAACGGTTGGCGACATTACCTTCCACGCCTACTTCATGGACACGCCGCCAGCAAGAAACCTAAACCTTTGCCTCGCGGGCAAGAGTGTGTTCGACCGTGACGCCGAGGCAATGGCAAAGGCACAGAACCGGACGGCAACTAGCTATCGCCAGTGCCTGACGCTCCCGCAAGCGGTGTCGAAGAGCTACATCACCTCGCCAACGCTCCGTCAAACGAGGTGAGCCGCGCAAGATTAGCGAGCGCGAGCGCCAGCAGGCGACGGGCGGGACCTTCCAGCGGGTCAGGACCTCTTGCAATCAAGATAGACGACGCGCCAATCAGTCGGGGCCGCTATCACGACATAGCCACGGAGTTTGTCAATCAAGAACACCACGTCGCTTGCCGCTTGCCAGGAGAGCTGGCCCCGGTTGTTTGGACAGCGCCCCGCTGGATTTAAGTGGATTCCTGCCGGGTTATGCTGAACGCGGGGCTTTACGGTTTTGTCGTTGCGTCGGGAGGGCGT
>NZ_JASAUS010000219.1:0-9097 GCF_029953005.1 Bradyrhizobium sp. Mp27
AACGTCCTGCCTGACCGGCTACTGCTGTTCAGCGGCGCTGACGGCGATCATCAGGTGGGGGAGTTTCAAGTGACCATACCCGGGGGATTTTGACCGACCCACGGGGCGAATTCGCTGCGCACCCAGATCGAGGGCCGTACCATCGGGACGGCGCTCGAGGAGGGACGCCGCACGCCGATCCTGGTCCGCGGCAGCGAGACTACTCGGGAGGCGCCGACTCTGCTCGCAAGCCTGCCATTGACGCTTTCGTCCGGGCAGCACGTCGCACTGTCGCAGGTCGCCCGCATCCAGCGCGTCGACGGGCCCGTGAAGATCGACCGGGAAAACGGCGAGCGTATGAGCGTGGTTCGCGCCAATGTCCGCGGCCGCGACATGGTCGGATTTGTCCAGGCAGCTCAGCAGAAGGTTGCCGCCGGGCTTCCGCTGCCAGACGGCTATCGACTGGCCTGGGGCGGCCAGTTTGAGAACCAGCAGCGCGCCGCCGCGCGGCTCTCTGTCGTGGTGCCGGTCGCCATTGGCCTGATCTTCGTGCTGCTGTTCACCACATTCGGCTCGGTCCGCCACGCGCTACTGGTGTTGGTCAACATCCCCTTCGCGCTGATTGGCGGCGTGTTCGCGCTGGTCTCGAGCGGCGAATATCTGTCTGTTCCGGCGTCGGTCGGATTCATCGCGCTGCTCGGCATAGCCGTACTGAACGGCGTCGTGCTGGTCTCCTATTTCAACCAGCTACGCGCTCACGGCCTGAGCGAGGGTCGCATCGTCGTCGAAGGCGCCATGCGAAGACTGCGGCCCGTTCTAATGACGGCCAGCATTACGGCGCTGGGATTGATCCCGCTGTTGTTCGCCTCCGGTCCGGGATCTGAAGTGCAGCGACCGCTGGCCATCGTCGTGATCGGGGGCCTGGTGTCGTCGACACTGCTGACGCTGATCCTGCTGCCGATCCTGTATCGCCGCTACGGCGGCGCTGCGAAGGGGGCAAAATGACGAGCGTGTCCGTCTGCCTCACGCTGGTCCTGCCGCGCCAGCTTCGCGACGAGCTGTTCGACTATCTCGGCGAACAGACCGATCTGGTGAGGGGTTTCACGGCCTCCGATGCTGCCGGATACGGCACCGCCGTGCGGCTCCAAAGCATGGCCGAGCGCGTCAAAGGGCACGCCGATCAGGTCATCGTATGGATTGTCCTACCACGGAACGATGCTGAGCGCCTGCTCGACCGGGTTCGGGCTTCGTTCACCGGCACCAACCTCGTCTACTGGATCCAGCCCGTGGCGGAATTCGGCACGGTCGACTAACCAACATCGCCAAGCTGCTCAGTCCGCGGCCACGGCTTCGTAAATATCGTCCTCTTGGGCCGTATGCATGCGCACCAGCGTTTCGATCGCCTCGATCACACGCTGGGCATCGCGAATAAGATAGCGGTCGATCTTTTCTGACGGCAGGTCGGCCGCGATCCGTGCGAGCAGCCGCGCAAGGTGCAGGATCTCACGATGCGCGCGGCTCATGGCAGAGAGGCCGTGGCGTTCACGCAGCACCTCCGCAATCTTCGGATAGACGCTGCCCTCGTCCTCGCGCTCGTGCTTCACTACACTGCCCTGAACGAGGCGATCAGCCTCTTCGATCAAGGCCGCAGCGGCGTCTGGCGGCACATCGTCGATCGCATCGACGATCTTGCGCAGTCGGTCGAGATCCCCGAACAGCGCCTGATGGTCGTGATGCAGTGCCAGGCCCTGCTCTGCGGATATCCGGCGACCGGCGCTCCCATGGGCTGGAGTGAGCGCCCGCAGCGCGTTCAGGATGACGGCAACATCGATCACCTCCTGCACGATCGCCGCCGGCACGGGATCCAGCCAGCCAACGGTAGCGGCCACCATGGCAGCTATCGACAATCCCATGCCAATAATGACGCTTTGGAGAGCGATACGCCGTGCACGCTGCGCAATTATGATCGCTTCGCCGACGCGATCAAGCCGATCGGTAAGGATGACCACATCCGCCGCCTCGGACGAGGCGCTCGCGCCGCGTGCGCCGAGCGCGACCCCGATATCGGCCACGGCCAGTGCCGGGGCGTCATTGATGCCATCACCGACCATGATGGTCGGATGCAGCCGCTGTTCAGTGCGCACCGCCTCGACCTTGTCCGAGGGAACGCGGTCAGCCAGCACGGCATCGAGGTCGAGCGCTGCTCCGATTGCCTGCGCCGCTGCGGCACGATCGCCTGTGACCATGACCATTCGTACGATGCCCGCATCGCGCAGCAGCCGGATCGCTCGCGGCGTATCAGCCCGCAGCTCGTCGGCCAGCAGCAGCGCGCCGATCGGACGGCCGTCCACGGCGACAAAGACGATCAGCGCCGAGCGCCACGATGCGCGCCGGATTGCCCGCAGCTCCCACGGCGACAGCTCGGCATGTGAGCGAAGCAACTCTCGCGAGCCCGCAGTTACCCGGCGGCCGTCGATCAGGCCGGACAAACCGGTGCCCATGGCTTCTTTGACCTGTTCGGGCGCTTTGAGCTTGAGGCCGCGATCGACGGCCGCAGAGACGACGGTCTTGGCGAGGACGTGATGCGAGGCCTGCTCAAGCGAGGCCCCAAGCGTGAGGACCTCGTCCGGATTTTCCCCCGGAGCGACTTCAACCGAAAGCAACCGCGCACCTCCAACCGTGAGGGTGCCGGTTTTGTCGAAGAGCACGGTACGCGCACGAGCCAGCGCCTCCAGTGCCCCTCCGCCCTTGACCAAGATGCCGCGACGGGCCGCTTGCGCCACGCCGGCGATGAAGGCGACAGGTGCGGCCAGAATCAGGGGGCAAGGCGTTGCCGCCACCAGCACAGCAAGGCTGCGGGTCAAATCACCGGAGATCCGCCACGCCAGGAAGGCGATGACGAGCGTCACGGGAAGAAAGATCAGCGCATAGCGGTCGGCCAACCGCACAAAGGGGGCCTTCGCCGTTTGCGCCGCCGTCACCATGCGCACAATACCAGCGTAGGTACTCTCGCCAGCCGGTGCGGTAACGGTCAACTCGAAGGTCTCACCCGCATTCAGCGAACCGGAAAGAACGGCGCTGCCGCGTGTCTTCTCGACCGGGATCGGCTCGCCCGTAACCGCGGACTCGTCGATGGTGGCCATGGCCGAACGGACGATGCCGTCGACTGGCACGATCTCGCCGGCCCGTACCAGGAGCTCTTCGCTGACCAAGACCGCCTCGATCGGAACCTCTTCGATCCGCTCGCCGGTCTTGCGATGTGCCCGGCGCGGTGCACGATCGACCAGTGACCGCAGGTCGTGCTCAGCCCGCGCGATCGCGATATCCTCCAGCACGTTGCCGCCGGAATACATCAGCGCCACCACGGCGCCGGCAAGCGGCTGGCCGAGCGCCAATGCCGCGCTCATCGACAGGAGCGCAATCGCGTCCACTCCCAGCCGGCCGCCCAGCAAGTCCCTGAAGATCGAGACCGCCAGTCCTCCTATCACGGGTGCCGTGCCGATTGCCCATAGGAGATCGGCCAGATCAGGCCGGCCCGCGGCTCGCGCAACAATACCCGCGGTCAATCCCGCGATTGCGATCGCAACCAGGGTCCATCGCAGAACCCGCTCAAACGACATGGTTTGGTTCCGAAACTACCTGCATCATTCTCTGCCGAAACCAGCCCCGCTGTTTGAGCAGAATCAACTGACAAGTCTCGAACGTTCGCCTCCGAAAACGCAGCCATTCGCCAGCCGGCCCATGAGCTAAGTCAACATCTTTTTCGAGGATCTGGCCGATGCTTTCTCGAAAAGGGAGCGTCATGCGTGCTCTGGCTCTTGCGGTATTACGCCGCTGTTTTCTGGCGTAACCTTGAGCTTCGCTGCCGAAATCGGCAAAACTCACATTCCGGACCGGCTCGGACCACGCCAACGAGGAGTTCAGTGGTGGATTAGCCCCGCCAGCGACGGCCGCAAGACGACCGGACCAGGGTAGGAGCTCTATCTGGGGCAATTCGGTACGCCTATCTTTCGCGACGTAGACGTTCCGGCGTTCCCCGCGACTAAACACGGTCAGAGACATGCTGTTTCGGGCGAATGGCCGCTCTGCGCCAAGAGCTGCCCTTCACACCAGGTCTCACGTTGACCCCAAACGGACATGCGCTGATCACATTCAAGCAAGTCAGGAATTGAGTGCGCTGTAAACCATGCCGAGTGTTACACTGTAGATTAGGAGCATTGCCAGCGAGAACAGTGCGGGTAAAATGCCAAGCCCAACCTGGAGTGCGAATAACCCAAGGCCGATCATAGGAAAGAACACCAGTCCCATAATCGCCCATCCGAGCACACCGTATATTATTCCTTTGATAGCACCGACGTTGCCTGGCAGCCATCGATAAAGATGTCCAAAGATGAAACTGACTAAGGTTGAGCCATTCAGGAATGAAAGTAACCAAGGCACTACCGGATGGATTGCAGTGCCGGTTACATGGCTCAGCGTCGCCTGGAGACTTTCGTAGGGCTGGAATGACGGAAGCAGTCCAGCCCAAGATTTGAAAACCATCAGCAGGGAATGCGCGATGCTTCCGCACAACCCTGCAACAACTGCCTTCCATATCCTATCGCCTGAAGGCATGATATCGGTCGCTCATTGTCAGAGTGGCTTTCCAAATACCACGCGGTCGCTGCTACTCGTCGCGATCATTGACGCAATTCGACTGAGGGCGTCAGGCTTGCCTCGTCGAGCACGTAAACCACAACCTGCGCGGGCAGATCGCCTTATTGTAGGTCGCGAAGGAGGTTGAGGAACTGCTCAAGCGTGAAGGGAAGTATGCTCCGATCGTCGCCGATAGCTTCACTAAGCGTAGAGAACTGCGCTGCGGCGGCGTTTGATGCGGATCAACGTCGTCCCTCAAAGTTCGCTCGTGGGCCGCTATAAGGCGCCGAGCGGACATGGCTAGTACCCGGCTCGCGGCTCTCTTAGTTACCCCGATCGCCATCGGCGGCCTGGTGCCGATCCGCGCGGATAGCTCGATCTATCTCTATTTGGCGATTGGGACGAAGGCGGTTGTGGAAGGCACCTAGCCAATCTGCCGGGGCGCGTTCAGTCGAGCACCGCTTCTGAGCCCAAAATCGACATTCGGGACGGTCATTCTTCCAAGGTTGAATTGCCGCCATCCCGATGTATAACGGCGTTCGGGTGCTCGCTGCATTGAGCAGCGACAGGCTGAGCGATGGTCGGGCCGCCACGCGGAAAGCGTGCGCCCCATGAACGATAGCCCTTCATTTGACGATCTGCCGAAAGCCCAGCGGCTGGCGGAACAGGCCCTCAGCACCCTTCAGCGGTTTCTGCATGTGGAGGCAATCAGTGGTGCCGCGCTTCTCGTTGCCGCTGCCGCTGCACTGATCTGGGCCAACTCTCCGTTCGTTCATAGCTATCACGCCTTTTGGAACCTTCCGCTTACAATCGGTGTCGGGGAACACGTCTTTTCCCGGTCGCTGCATTTCTGGGTCAACGACGCGCTGATGACAGTCTTCTTCCTCGTCGTGGGCATGGAGATTCGGCGCGAGGTTCATGAAGGCGCACTGAGCAAAATCGACCAAGCCATTCTGCCTCTGGTCGCCGCGACTGGTGGCGTAATCGTCCCGGCGCTCATCTATCTGAGCCTCAACGGCGATCCGGCTAGAGGGCAAGGCTGGGCCGTGCCAACCGCGACAGACATAGCCTTTGCTGTTGGGGTGCTCGCGCTGCTTGGACGAACGATCCCGGTCAATGTGCGGGTCTTCCTGCTTGCTCTAGCGATCATCGATGACATCATTGCGGTATTAATCATTGCCATCTTCTATACCGCCAGCCTTCAGCTTGGCGGTTTCATCATCGCGTCAATTGGCGTTCTCGCGGTTTGGGGATGTCAGCGGATTGGGATCGGTTCTGCGCCCTTTTACGTACTGCCCGGTTCTTTGGTTTGGATTGGGTTCATGGTAGCCGGCATCCATCCAACCCTTGCAGGTGTCGTGCTCGGGTTGATAACTCCGGTACGCGCCCTACCAATGCGGGAGCCGCCGCTGGAAGTCGTGTCGCGAGTGCTCAAGCAGTTGCGAAGCAGCGATGCGGTGAAGGCAAAGGATCCGCACCTGTTAGAGCAACCGCTGCGAGACCTTCGCGTAGCTCACCGCGAGATATTGCCGCCGGTGTCGCGGGTGCAGATGGCAATGCATCCGTGGGTGGCTTACGGCGTCATGCCGATCTTCGCGCTGGCGAATGCCGGCGTCAGCCTAGCGGGCGCTGATCTCTCCGCTGGGAGCCATCTGGTGATGATGGGCACTGCGCTTGCCTTAGTCGCTGGGAAACCGCTTGGCGTCGTCGGCGCGACTTGGGTCGCGGTACAACTGGGCTGGTGTCGCCTTGCTCCGGGCGTTTCGTGGGGTGGCGTCTGTCTGGTCGGCCTGCTGGCTGGGATCGGCTTTACCATGTCGATCTTCATCTCGATGCTCGCCTTCTCCGATGAGGGATTATTGAGGGCGGCGAAACTGGGGGTACTCCTCGGCTCGCTTGTCGCCGCCACACTAGGCCTTGGCTGGGGCGTCACCTACGTTCGACGTCAGGGAAAGTGACTCCAATGTCATTCAAAGCCCCGCACGTATCCTTCGTATCATTCGCCACTGAAGTTCTACCCTCCGGGATTACCCAGGTGATGATCGTCGAATCTGGCTTGCACCTAAATCCGAAGCATCCCTCGTACAATCGATCCGCCGTAGAAACTCTCATCTTGGCCGCGCAAAACTATGTTAGCGCCAACATAGACGGTCCTGCCTCTATTCGGCTTGTTTCGACCCGAAGCGGGGAAATCTGACAGCCTAGTCACTGTTATGTTGTCGGCAATTGGGCCCTTCTGAGACGTGCGGTTCGGCCGAATGTCCGCCTTGCGCCAACAGCTGCCTTCGCCGCCGGGTGTCGGGTTGATCCAAAGAAACCGTCTGTTGTCGTCGAGCATTTTGGTCCCCTGGAGATGGCCAGACCTTATCGCTGCGGAGATTGTTTTCGGCTGGGTCGCTCCTCAATTGACTTCATGTAGTTTAGGACTGCCTCCGCGTCGTTCCTGTTGAAGCGGAAGGTCGGCATTGAGGGATGAATGCTACTATAGCCATCCTGTAGTTGCTGCAGGAAATCGCTGTCGTAGAGTTTGGTTTCGCTGAAGCTGCGAAAGGGCGGCGCTTGCCTGTTAGGACTCGCGCCGGTCCTGCCAACTGAGTGACAGCGGGCGCACAATCTTTGCAGCAGCTCTTTGCCATGTTGCTGCTCCTCCTCGCGCGCATGGGCGCAGGTGCTTGACCAGAGACCTATTGTCGAAAGCATCAACAAGCACCGCATCATCGCAGTCGTTCCCGCGAAACAGTTCACCAACGCGAGGTAGCCTTGCCGTAGACATAGAGCGCAACCAGCCCGACGGTCACCACCGTCGAGAAGATCAAGATATTTCGATCCCAATCGACTCGCTCCTTCTCGGCTCTTCTGAAAGCGAGAGCCGTGAATAGGGCTTTCAAGGCAAATCGGCGCATCGAAGCAGCCCTCCCAGTCCACACGATGTCACCGCCGTTCAAAGCCTGCTTGATGCAGCTCAAAGCATGAGGTCGGTTGGCGATGGGGCCCGCTATAGCGACAAGCATAACTGCCAAACAGCGCTCCCTCCGAGAGCGATTGGCGCAATTGCGCTCAGGCGTATGGCAGGCCCACTGCGCCTACGCTTGGCGGCCGGCTTCCTCGATACTTGACCTGCCTCAAAACGTACACGCTAGTTCGGGGCTAAACTGGTCTAAATCGGAGGCGACCAATGGACGAAACGTTCAGGCGGAAAATCCTTCGGCTTCTGGATCAGCACCGGACGACGAGGATCGCTACCCTACGATCTGACGGCTGGCCCCAGGTGACCACTGTCGGCTACGCCAATGATGGGCTCGTCATCTATTTCCTTTGCGGAGCGGACAGCCAGAAGGCAGCTAACCTGGCGAAGGACGATCGGGTCTCGCTAACGGTGGATGACGATCCCACGCAAGTGATGGACATCGTGGGCCTATCGATGGCGGCACGCGCGAAGCTCGTAACGAATCCCGCCGAATTCGAAAAAGCCCTGCGCCTCCTGATCTCGCGGTATCCGAACCAGAAGAGTCTTGATCTCCCCATGCCGAACACTTCGGAGGTCTGCGTCTTCCGCCTGACACCCACGATTGTCTCCCTGCTCGACTACTCAAAGGGATTTGGACATACCGACCTGATCGCGTGCTAAAGAGCCGCATCCTGCGCTAAAGGCGGGTGCGCTCGGTCATTCTGCTTTCTTTCGCCAGAACAGCTGATCGGCAGGCGGTTTTGGCGATGAGATGCCCGCTGGCGCTCGCGCGGTTGCTGTGAGTGCCCCAACCGCGAGTTGAAACGGAACATGTTCCGCAGCATGCGAGTCAACATCAGCCTCGTGATCCTGATCGCGCTATTAGCGTTGTTTCTCGTCCGCGTGCACAAGGCGGACGGATCTAAACTTGCTGCAGACAGCGCGTTTGAAGGACGTCGCCTCGCGGAAGCATGGTGCAAGCCGTGTCATGCAATCGAACCGCACATGCCGGGAATGTCGGATCAGGCACCGGGCTTCGCGTCAATCGCAAACAGGTATGGAACGACGGCACTTTCGCTGAAAGTGTTCCTGAAGACCAGCCACCAGAACATGCCGAACCTCGTCATCGCGCCCGATCAGGCCGACGCTCTCGCGAATTACATCCTTAGCCTAAAGACTCAGGACTAGAATGCTGATCGGCGTGGCCGTGACCCTAAGCCCGGGTCTTAGCGAGCCCGGTCGGCTTGCAAGGTCTCGAAGAACGCAACGATCGCGTCAATCTGGTATTCGACGAGCTTTGGCTTAAGCATTGCCTGGTTCGGGCCTACGCGACGGTGGTTTGACGTCAATAGCTGTCGAAGATCGTTGGCTGAAAAGGATGGCCGGCTTGCAATTTCGCTGAAGCTTGGCGCGGGGAAGCGAAAGGCGAGCTATGGCGGAATCTGGGTGATGACGGTGTGAGGAAGGCGGCGTATCGAGGCGGGTGACGAGCCTGCCAGAACCTCTCGAGGAGAGCGATACGCCATGACCGAGACT
>NZ_JASAUS010000220.1:0-9097 GCF_029953005.1 Bradyrhizobium sp. Mp27
TTGCCGAAAGTCATCGCCGGTGTAAAGTTCATCGACGGAATCGAAGTCATTCCGAACACTGAAAGCCACGCCGCCTGATCAGGCCGCGTCACCCAAAATCAGCCATAGCTCTCCGGCTACCGATGACCTCGCCAAGCCGATATTTCTTGAAGCCATAGGCAAGGATTTCCTTGCCGCTGCGGGTGCCACCGTTGACAAGCATGGCGACAGGCTTGCGCCACTTCACGTTCTCGAGTTCGCTGGCGCCATTGCGATCAGTGACCTGTATCGTCGGCGCTCGCGTGTTGAACAAATCAAGATATCCGGGGATCGCGCCGCCCCAGCCATCGCGCAAGTCCCAGATCAGTGCGTCGGCGCCGTTCAGGGGACTCTGCGATAGAAGATGCTCAAGCGTCCGCTGATACACGGAGCCGGCGTAGCACCAGACATGAACATAGCCGATGCTTCGGCCGTTGGCCGGTATTATACGGGCGCTGGCCTTCAAGCCGTCCAAGAACATCTTGTTGGGCTCAATTTCGACCGGAGTAACCGATATTTGCATAAACGCGCCGGCACGACGCAGCCCCAGCACAACTTCCTTGCCGACCTTGCCACGGAATGACTGTACCGGCTCAAACGGTGCACCATCGGCGAAGACGATCGCATCGCCAGCGAGCAGGCCGGCTTGTTGGGCTGGCGTGCCTTCTATAACACCGGTGATCATGTTGCGACCCTGCGTGTCGAGACGCGAGAGGATGCCAATGCCGGGATAGGAGATACGGCCATTCGGAAAAACACGTTCCAGTCCGCGCCGCCTTAACGCACCAGCAAAGATATCAGAAAGCTGGTAGTACTCTGGTTCGTACGGTGTGTAGCGGGTGTGCGAAGCATGCAGCTCAGAGAGCATGCTATTAATGACCCCGGCCAGCGCCTCTTCGGAACTCGCCCGCGCGGCGTCCGGCAAGTAACGTTCCCGGACGGCCGACCAATCGAGCCCGTGTAGGTGCGGATCGTAAAAACGGTCTCGCACGGTCCGCCATACCTCCTCGAGCGTGGCGATGCGTGCGGGCACGGCTTGGGATGTGGCCGAATCCGCTGCTTGTTGCTGCTCGGCCCACAACACCGTTGGAGTCAGGGCTGATGCCGCGACCACTGACGTGAGCCGCAAAAAGTGGCGGCGCGACAGTGCTGAGTTGATTACCTTCTTCATCGTGCAACCTTGCGATGGAGCTCGTCGCTGTCCCGATAATCGGACATTCTCAGAGCCAGAGGGAATGTCTCAAACGGGCCGAAAGCGGCCATTGAACCGGATTTGAGGCCGCGCACGCCAATCCGCGCTTTTCGTTGGTTACGATCCACGTAGTCCAGCACGCCGCTGCAGTTCTGAGCGTTACCTCAACGCGCGTTGAAGGTGAGGCCGGCGCGCTCCTTTAGACGCTTGCGCAACGCCGGACCCATCAGCGCGCCCGGCGTCCAGGTGCCGCCCTCGCCCTGCACGTCGCGCACGAGGCAGAGAGCGCTCTCGGCGATCATCTTGCTGGTCGAGCCGTAGCCCGGATCGCGGTCGCCCGTGACGACCGCCTCGACCCGTCGACCATCTGGCAGCTCGCCTAGGAAGAGGATGTCGTAGAAGCCCTTCGCGCGCTCTTCCCGAGTCGGGCCTGCACCGGGTTTGAGACCGCCGGTCCCGAGCAGGGAAAATATGGTGGCGA
Source organism: Bradyrhizobium sp. Mp27 (assembly GCF_029953005.1). Classification (NCBI taxonomy): domain Bacteria; kingdom Pseudomonadati; phylum Pseudomonadota; class Alphaproteobacteria; order Hyphomicrobiales; family Nitrobacteraceae; genus Bradyrhizobium; species Bradyrhizobium sp. Mp27. Next base: position 1,692 of record NZ_JASAUS010000220.1, read on the forward strand.
AGGTCTCCGTCGTCACGCGACCGATTTCCAAAAATCCGGGCGCGACCATCATCTCGTCGTAAACGAAGTCCGTGCCGTAGGGATGACCCAACAGGAAGTTCGTGCGGTGTACGTTCTTGGTGTTGACCGGCGCCATGGGAAACGGCACGAGCCACACGTTCATGCTCGGGTCGTATTCGGGGATAAGGCCCGACGGCTGAGACGGCCCGGTGAACCCCGGGGTCAGCGCGAAGGGATCGGTCAGCAGCCGGATCAGGGCCGGGTCGCGCGCCGCGGCCGCCATTGTCGCCTGGGCGCTCGCTGCGGTGCCTCCGGACATCCCGCCTTTCACCTTGCGCAGGCGAGCCTTGACCCGTCGCGCCGGGCGTCCGAATTTCTCGCGCGCCTTCTCCTGCAACGTGAGCACGCCGAGATCGAACGGAATGGAATCAAAGCCGCAGGAGAAGACGATGCGCGCGCCGGTCCGTTTCGCCTCTTCGTGATGGGCGTCGATCATGCGCCGCATCCACGCCGGTTCGCCGCACAGATCGACATAGCCAGTGCCCGTGGCCGCGCAGGCCGCCACAAGCTCGGGGCCGTAGAGCTGATAAGGTCCGACCGTCGTGATAATCACGGCCGCACGCTCGCACATCGAACGTAGGCTGGCCGGCTCGGCGGCATCCGCTTTGACCAAAGTCAAATCGTCTGGTGCGCCGATGTCGGCACGCACTTTCTGGAGCTTATCGGTCGAGCGTCCCGCGATCGCCCAGGACGGAGCATCGCCGCCGCGATAGGACGTCGTCAGATATTCGGCGACGAGACGGCCGGTGTAACCCGTCGCGCCATAGACGATGAGGTCGAAGTCCCGCTTCACGACGTTGGTCCTCCGCGCGACTGGGAGAGCGCTACTCCCTTACTCGGACCGGTCTTCCGCCGGCAGGATCGCACCAGCTTGCCTAGCGCGCTCATTCGATCACCTCGCCGGCGCGGGCCGAGCAGGCGCCTAAGAGGTGAGGATGCCAGGCCATTTTGTGCTGTCCCGGAGCCCGGCGAGGACACGCAGTAAGTGCCACTAGAGGGGGCAGCCGCTTTCGTCCGTCCCATCGCATTTGACGGAGGATACCACAGTTCCTGTCTTGGGGCGCGCAACGTCCGGTTGGAGTCAATACGCCATTTTGACCGCGGGCGAGCCACTTCCCGTCTCCCCCTCGACAAGCGGACAGTTTCCGGGCCGATTGGCGTGCCCCAAACGGGCCAACACCGGAAGAACTCAGGGTGAGCAAATCTGGTCCGAGCGCTCGACAGGAGTCGATCGGTGTCGCAAAAGCGACGCAGCACTGACGGGTCGGATTGCAGGAGCCGAAGCCTCGTGTTGCCCCGGAAGCAGACCTGAAGGAGAAGGGGCGAACGCGACTCCGGCAGCAGCCGCAGGGTCCTCGTGATGCCGCTAGTCAAATCGCACATGTGCAGCAAATGCTGCAGCACGCGGCGGTCTCAGATACGAAACCTGTTGACAGGGATCGGCTTCATTCGTCCTTCCATTTGATCGAGCATCCAATAGACGCCTTTTGGTCAGCCGGCGCAAGACCGGTGGTCGCAATCGCGCGCATGGCCTCGACAAGCTCTCGGGGCGCCCCCGCGCGAGGCGGAGTTGCACGCCCTTCGTCGAGCCGGCCGCGATACTTGAGCTTACGGTCGGCATTGTAACCGAAGAAGTCCGGCGTACAGACCGCCCCATACGCCCGAGCGACTGTCTGGGTCTCGTCGTGGAGATATGGAAACGGGAAATCATGAGCCTTCGCGAAACGCTTCATATTCTCAAATGAGTCTTCGGGATAGTTCGCCGCATCGTTCGAGCAAACCGCCGCAAAGCCTATGCTCTCCGACATCAGCACGCGGGCGTCCGAAACCATGCGGTCGATCACCGCTTTGACATAGGGACAATGGTTGCAGATGAAGACGACGACCGTGCCTTTTTCGCCCGCAACGTCGTCCAGTGCGTAAATCTTGCCGTCGGTGGCCGGAAGCTGGAACACAGGCGCCGGCGTATCAAGAACGATTTGGGTAGCTGCTGTCGCCATTTCGCACCTCCTTGTGCCCAAATATATGCTGACTACGGCCTGCTGGGGCACAGTTTCCAAAGCCTGCTCGCCAGTCGCGTTGTTTTGGTCATATGTTAGCCATTTCCGGTCGCCCTTTAACAGCCGTCATTGGGACGAGCGCGGGATTTCGTCGGTGTAGGCCACGAACGGACGTTAGCAGCTCCAATGTCCCGACGCGTGGGGCTGCGACCATGATAAACTGCTGTCTAAAGTTTGTTCGCCCGGCGGCTCTGAATGATCGTCTCGACACTCACCGCCGGCCGCGCTCCTGCGATTTTTTTTCGCCGATCAGACAGGGCACCCGGGGCTCTTTCTCGGCGGCTGGGACGATCCCGCTCTCTGGCGTGAGGCCCGCAACTTCGCGAACAAGCTTGGTCCGGATCGCTGCCTGGAATTTTTCGCGATCTTTGATCGTCATGATGAAGGCGCCCGGCCCTCCGATCACGCAGTTCTTGTAATAGAGATCGAGGTTCTCGATATCGGTCGTCGAGAGGGATGGCTCCTTCACCATGATCGGGAGGCCGTTGATGATGATGCCTTTCTCCAGGGCAGCGTCGCGCGCGCCGGTTACGGGGGCTCCGTCGTTGTTCGGCCCATCGCCGGAAATGTCGATGACGCGGCGCAACCCGCGATTCGGATTCTCTTCGAACAGCTGCAGTGCGAAATTAATCGCACCGGAAATTGAGGTACTCGAACCTCGGCGAACCGGTGTTTTCATGATCTCGGCGGCCACGGCATCCGCCGATTCCGGGCCATCGATCACGCGCCAGGGAATGATGATCTTGTCGTCGCCCGACATCGACCACTCGAAATAGGTCACGGCAGCACCTTGCTGCCCGGAACGGCACTCAGCGCCTGCAGGAAGTCTTTCGACACGATGGCCTGTGCATAGCCTTCGCGCTGAATGGCAAGTTCGTCCATGTCCATCGAATAGGAGGCGTCGACGGCGATAACGAGCTCGACATTGACGGATGGTACTTTGTGTTTGGTGTCGGCGAATTGAGATTTCGAGCTCGGCGCGGCAATGCCAGCAACGACACCTCCTACTATCGTCCCCGCAACAAGCACCGCCCCGACCGAGACACACCAGCGCATGGCGGCCCTCCCGTCCTTTCACGAGCATGGTGACACCCAAAACGCGCTCCGAAAAGCGGAAACATGCAATTGCCGTTCACGTTCGCAGCAATTGAGGCTTGCTCTGGACGATGAGTAGAAGCCCGGAGCTGCCTCTTGCTTCCAGAAAGAGCCGGATCGCGCCAACTCCAAAAGCTTTGCCTGTCACGGATGAGACTCCCCAGGTTCCAGTTGGCAAGATGACTGAGCAGGATCTCAATGCCCTCGTTGCCTGGTTGCGCACCATTCCGCCGATCGAATAGGGGTGATCTTCCTTCGAATGCCGAACGTCGCAGATGGGGCCGACGCTGGCGCAGGACAGGGAAGTGATTAGGAAAGAACGGCGAGCCTAGCTTTCTAAGTCCACAAAAGGGGGCGGCACTCAAGGCGGCGAACGCGAGCGTCATGCACGAGGCCGGCAAGAGACGCGACGCGTAGAGTCGCGCCCCCGGAATCGTGCGGCGCACTTTCGATAGGGAAAAGGGAAGGCACGCGTTTCCCGCAAAATTGCGGGACTCACACCAAACTTAACCGTTTTGCTCAACGTTAATTCGTACCCGTTGTTGTTGATCGAGACGAAACCGGACACTCTTGTTGAGCAATCGCATTGTTTGACTGTCGCGCCATGGTCTCGAAAGCAATGAAACGAATGAAGCTGCCAAGGTTGAAAATCTCCGAAACGAAGTGTTCGGCATGCGGCGGCACGGGGCATGAGCCAGGTGAGCAACTGCAGGGCGGTCGCAGAATTTACCCGCCTAAGTGCAAGGTCTGCGAAGGCAAGGGCCGGGTGAAAGAGACCGCCAACTGAGGCGGGCGAACTCGACGAAGCGGTCTACGCCAACAGCTCGCTGCGGCGACCCATGCCGCGCATTGTTGAAATTCGGGGGTTCCGCCGCGCTTTTTGGGAATTTTCCAATGGGCTAACTGGGTATTGCGTTGGTGGTTGGCGGCATGGCTCTTCTTCTCGGCGGGCCCGATAGTTGCCCTTTCCCCAGAAAGAGGGAGCCGCCAAAGGAATCGTTTGAAGAAGCCGGCTACTGACCATCGGGCGGACCAGCGAGGGCCGCACGTGTGCCAAGGCCAAGGGTAAGCAGTTCGGCCGCCCAGCACGCTTGAGCGGCCACTAGCAGGCGGAAGCGAGAGCGATCCTGTCCTCGATAGGCAGGTGATCGGCTGGCTCGACGTCGGTGGCACCTGAATGGTCCTCTGGAACAACTTCGACGCGGGCGACCCGCAAGCCGAGTGCCAGCGCGACCACGGCGTGGCCGGCTTCGTGATCAGCCACGCCGAGAACGTCATCGTCGCCATCGTTCATCGCCGTCCCCCGTCCCGGTTCATCGCACCGCGCACATGCTCATGGCCGTCGCCGCCGATCAACGCCTGACGCCGAACCATGCTTCGCTTTTGCCACCGAGCACCGCGCAGTGAGCAAAGCGACAGTGCGCGAGGCCGTGACCATTCTACTAAAGATGGCCGTTTAACCGTGTATCGTGTTTTCGATATCAGCGACGCTTAGAGAGCGATATCGTCAGCGCTGATTAAACATGCTGTTCCTGAAAGTGCCAAAGCCAGCGCGGCCACGGACTGAGGATGGCACATGATCAAGCATTCCACAGATGGCCTGCTGTTTTTTGAAGGCCGAGAATTGAGCATTACTGCTTACGGCGTTAGCCGGACACACGCCCAAATCCACGCTGATGGGCTGGGTCTTCTTCCAATACACTTCTACATCACGCTTGACGGCTTTCTTACAGTTGCAAAATGCCGGCTCGTGTGGAGATGGCGGGACGATGTCAGTGTCCTCTTTGAAAGATGGCTTGATATCCGCCAACGTATCGCGCTTGATCAAGTAGGCGCTGGTGAAGTCGGCGATCATCGATCCAGATAGGTGATGGCCGATGCACCGCTCGCACCGAAGCCGGCCAAGCGCGGCTGGTTGGGCGGGTGGCTGTTGGAAACCAGCCAACGGGGAGATTTAATCGTCGCCGGTGTTGGGCATGCGCTGGCAGGCTCAGAACAGCGGGGCAAAGCAGACATCCTGCCGCAAGGCCGCGACCTCCGAGTTTGACCCGGAACGGACCTCGTCAAGCGAACGCACCCGTTGCAGACGTTCTGTACAACGCGTACCGTCGCCGATGCTGATGCAAGGAACCCCAATGACTGATCGAGAAAAGATTCTAATGCCCTTCGCGAAAAGCCTCTGAAGGTTTTCGAAATCATGAAGCGCGTGAACATAAAGCATCAGGACGACTGCCAATCGCTCCTGTTGAAGATGCGTGACGACGGCGCCGTGAAGTTTGATATTCACAGGGGACATTGGCTCGCTGCGTGACAACGTTCGCTTGGTCACCAGCGGCTGGTAGAGTTGCCTCCAAGTTCCTTTCAGCGGAGAGAACGACTAGCCGCCTTCGGGCGGTTCGTTCTTTTGGCGGCATCAATTGGGTAACTTCCGTTGGTCACTTTTCAGAAATGGCCTTGGGCTGCGGGATGTCCGTTCGCAGGGGTAAACCGACCCTAACGGATTAAAGTGCCGACTTCCGAAATTGACCCGTAGCGACTATCGTGAAGATCGCTGACCTGGTGGCCATCAATGTCCGCTGTTAGAATTTGCAAGCATGCATTCCTGCCGTCTAGCCGGGCGAACTTACTGTGCAAGACGCTGCCGAAGGTCGCCACGGAGATGGCGCGGTGTGCGCTGACCTACAATCTGACGCGCGTGCTCAACATCGTCGGCGTCGAGCCTCTGGTCCGTTATTTGCGCAATGATCTGAAGGCTGCGCGGACCTCATCTGAAAACAGCTTCGGCTCCTCCCAGGCGGCGAAATGCCCGCCACGTTCGACCTCGCTGAAGTAGGCGAGGCCGGGGTACATAATCTCGACCCAACTTCGGGGTGCAGCAAAGATTTCGCCGGGGAACGTCGTAAATCCCACGGGAACCGCGACCGCCGGAGGAGACTTGCCGGCCACACGGGCTGCGGCCTGTCCGGCCTCCCAGTACCACCGTGCGGCCGAGGCCCCAGTGCCCGTCAGCCAGTACAGCGTGATGTTGTCGAGGATGCCGTCCCGGGTGAGATTACCGGCGGGCTTACCCTCCACGAACGCGCGGGAAATCTTGTAGTAGCTGTCCGTGTCATGGTCGAGCATCCAGCTCGCGAGCCCGAGGGGTGAATCCAGCAGGGAGTAGCCGATCGTCTGTGGCCGCGTCGACTGCTCCAGGAAGTAGCCAAAGCCACTCGCCCTAAACGTCGCGGCCGCCTTCTGCGCCGCGCGTTCCTTCTCGGATTCTGTGGGCAGCTTGTCGGACATTGCCGCGACACCCGCGAGCAAGTTGACGTGGATGCCGAGAAGTCCCTTGGGTGCCTGGCGCCCCATCGCATCCGTTGCTGCCGCTCCTACGTCGCCACCCTGGGCGACGTAGCGCGTGTAGCCGAGGCGATCCATCAGCATCGCCCACGCACGTGCGATGTGGGCGGTGTCCCAGCCGAGTTCGGTCGGCTCACCCGAGAAGCCGTGGCCAGGCAAGGACGGCAGCACCAGGTCGAATGCATCGTCGGGAGTGCCACCATACTTGGTCGGGTTAGTCAGGGGACCGACGGTATCGAGGAGCTCGATGACCGAGCCAGGCAAGCCGTGCGTCATGATCAGCGGCAGCGCGTTCTCATGCCGGGACTTGACGTGGATGAAATGGATCTTCACCCCGTCGATCACGGTCGTGAACTGTGGCGGCGCGTTCAGCCGTGCCTCGCACTTGCGCCAGTTGTACTCAGTCGACCAGTAGCGGGCGAGCGCCCGCAGCGTCGCCAGCTGCACACCCTGCGACCGATCCTCAACGAGCTCTTTGGTGGGCCAGCGCGTGGACGCGAGGCGCCGGCGGAGATTAGCGAGGTCTTCACCCCGGACATTGACGCGGAAGGGAAGAATTGCGTCGGCTTTGGTCGTACCAAACGGGGACCCTGCTTCGATTGCGCGCGTGCGGCGACGAAATGTATTGGAAGCAAGCTGACGGCACCAGTTGCGGCTGACCCCGCGAGGAGGCTGCGCCGGGTGGGTGAAGAGGAGATTGCAGTCATGTTCGGCCTCCTCGTTTACAAGCCCGCTCCTAGACTAGTACCCGGAATCAGAGCTGAGTGATACGGCGGCCTTTGAAACGGCGTTGACGGACCTTTTTCTTGGTCCAGACGAAGGGCTCGGCTCTGTCGTTGTATGCGTTGA
>NZ_JASAUS010000221.1:0-9058 GCF_029953005.1 Bradyrhizobium sp. Mp27
TTCGCGGTTGAAGGTGATGGGGTGGCTTCGCAACCGAATCCTACGCCGCATCAGCGCTTTACACCACGCTCGCCAGCCTCTCAGGCGCCCTCTCGCGAATAAGACGGGCTAACGCGTTGATCTGGATCAACTGCTCTAGTTGTGATGATGGCCGCCGCCGCGGTCAGACGCGCAAGTTTAGATTGTGCACGCGCGAAGGCGATGCGAGAGTTGAGCTCCCCAATGGAGACGGCAGGGTGTGATGGGGCTCATGGCCATCGATCTCGGGCTTCGCGGCGCGGCGAGCGGCGTGTTCCTGCTGATCATTGTCGTCGCATTACTGCGCCGTGTGACCGGCCAACAGGTTTTGCTGGGCATCGCGATGTGCGCGGGCGGCATATTTTACGCGATCGTGACCGCGCCCAACTTCCCGAAAACGGCTTGGTGGTGGACGTTGCCGATCCTGTCCGCGCAGCCTGCCGTGTTCTGGCTGTGGGCGCGCGCGGCGTTCGACGACGATTTCGTGCTGAAGCAGTGGCACGGCGCCCTGTGGCTGAGCGTCGTGGCCTATGGGTTTGCGATCACGCTGGGTTGGGCGCACTGGCCAGCTTTGGCCGGCGCGGGCGGTCGAGTCCTGGCGTTGGGTACCCTGGTGCTGGCCCTCGCTGCCGCGGTTCAGACGGTCAAGAGCTGGCGGGCCGATCTGGTCGCGCGACGCCGCCGACTGCGGTTGGCGATGCTTGCGATCAATGTCCTGCTCATCGCGGCCGTCGGCGTGGCCGGCTTCGCCGCAATTCCCGTCGCGGTTCCCGGCGCGCCCGGCAGTCTCCCGACCGCGCTCGGCCTGTTCGTGGTGGCCATGCTCGCCGGACTGGGGGCTTTTGCCACACAGCCGGCCGTGCCCGTCAACGACGCCACGGCGGCCATTGCATCCGGCGATGCGCGCAAGGCCGATCGTTTTCCGGCGGGCCAGGTCATCGTTGATCCGATTCTGCTACGGCGTCTCGACCATCTGATGACCGTCGAGAGAGCCTACCGGCAGGAAGGTCTTGCGATCGGGGCGTTGGCGGCCCGGCTCGATGTTCCCGAGCACCGGCTTCGCCAGGCCATCAACGAAGGGCTGGGCTATCGGAACTTCAATGCGTTCCTGAACCACTATCGCATCGAGGATGCCAGGCTGGCGCTCTCGGACGCGACGCAGCGGGAGGTCCCGGTGCTGACCATCGCCATGGATGCGGGTTTCCAGTCGATCGGACCTTTCAACCGCGCCTTCAAGGCCGAGACCGGCGTAACCCCGACCGAATTCCGGCGCGAGGCGCTGAGCCGGCCGGACGGGGCTGACATCAGCGAACCGCGTCGAGAAATCGGCTAGCCGATTTTTGGATCGGGCGAGAGGGCCGCGCCCCGATTGGGCAGATTGTCCGGCGGAAACCTTTCGCCAACCGGAATGAGCGCATCCATGTCTGCTTTGACCACCGCCGCCCCCGCATCGGAACGGCTCCACGCTCTCGATGCGCTCAGGGGCGGCGCCCTGTTGCTTGGCATCGTCCTGCACGCCGCAATGTCGTTCGTGCCTGCCACGCCCCGGTTCTGGTTCATCCAGGACACCCATCCAAGCCTGCTGCTGGGCCTGCTGACCTTCACGATCCACGTCTTCCGGATGACGACCTTCTTCCTGATGGCGGGTTTCTTCGCTCGCATGAGCTTTCATCGCCGGGGCACCCAGGGCTTCGTCCGGGACAGGCTTCAGAGAATTGGGCTGCCGCTCGTGATCGGTTGGCCGATCCTGTTCACGCCGATGAGCCTCATCGCGATCTGGGCGTCGCATTTTCCGAATGGCGGCTGGTCCCGCAGCTGGCCGCCGGTGCTGCCGAATTTCCCCCTGGCCCATCTCTGGTTCATCTATGTGCTGCTCGAGCTCTATGTCGCCATGCTGCTGCTGCGCGGCGCATTTGTCTGGCTCGATGCATCAGGTACGTGGCGAGTGGTGATTGACCGTGTCTTCGCAGGGATCATGAGAAGTCCGCTGGCCCCCCTTGCTCTGGCGATCCCGATCGGCATCGCATTCTGTCTCGACCAACGCTGGATCAACGTGATGGGTGTGAGGACGCCGGATCAATCGCTCATCACCAACGCGCAGGCCTGGATCGGCTTTGGCTCCGCATTCGCCGTCGGCTGGCTGCTGCATCGGCAGGTCGATCTGCTGCGCCTCATCGAGCGACGCTGGTTGCCGCACCTCCTGCTCGCGGTCGTCCTGATCCTGATCAGCTTCGTGCTCGCGGGTGTGATGTTGTCTGCGCCGGGCACGCCGAAATTGTCGGTCAGTTTCGCGACACTGAGGCTTGTCTCCGCCATCCTCTACGCACCCGCAATATGGATCTCGACCTTCGCGGTCCTCGGCCTCGCACTTCGCTTCATGTCCGGCTTCAGCCCGACCCGGCGCTACCTCGCCGATGCGTCCTATTGGCTCTATCTGATCCACATGCCGATCGTGATGGTGCTGCAGGTCGCGCTGTCGCAGCTCGACTGGCCCGGGCTGGTCAAGTTCGCGATCATTCTCGTCGTCGCTATCCCGCCGATGTTGGCGAGCTATCATCTGATGGTACGCTTCACCTTCATCGGCGCGGTCCTGAATGGGCGACGCGCACGGCGCGAAGCGGCGCCTGCCGCCGCGGTCACAGGGCCCGCCGTGCCATAACGCGAAGTGTCGTGTCATTCTCCCGCACGGCGGAATTGCGGCTCCATAGACAGCGCCTCTCCGCTCACTAAGATGAGCGCAACAAGAATAAGCGGGAGAGGCGTCATGAAGTTCGGCATCTTCTATGAGCTGCAGCTGCCACGGCCCTGGGTGGCCGGCGACGAGCTGAAGCTCTACCAGAACGCGCTCTCGCAGATGGAACTTGCCGACAAGCTCGGCTACGACCACGCCTGGGTCGTCGAGCATCACTTCCTTGAAGAGTACTCGCACTCGCCCTCGCCGGAATCGTTCCTCGCTGCCGCGAGCCAGCGCACGAAAAACATCCGGCTCGGCCACGGCATTCTCCAGCTCACCACCAATCATCCGGCGCGCGTCGCCGAGCGCGTCGCGGTGCTCGACCTGCTCTCCAACGGCCGCTGCGAATTCGGCATGGGGGAGAGCGCCTCCATCACCGAGCTCACGCCGTTCGGCCGCGACATGGAGACCAAGAAGGAGGTCTTTGAGGAGGCGGTGCAGGCGATCTTCCCGATGTTCAAGGATGCGGGGAGCGAGCACCACGGCAAGTATTTCGACATTCCCTTGCGCAATGTCGTGCCGAAACCGGTGCAGAAGCCGCATCCGCCGCTGTGGATGGCCTGCTCGCAGCTGCCGACCATCGAACGCGCCGGCCGTCACGGCTTTGGCGCGCTCGGCTTCCAGTTCGTCAGCGCCGATGCCGCGCATGCCTGGGTGCACGCCTATTACAACGCGATGACCAAGCGATTGCACAAGCTCGCCGACTACGAGATCAACCCGAACATGGCGCTGGTGTCGTTCTTCATGTGCGCGAAGACCGACGAGGAGGCGCGTGCGCGCGCCGACGGCGCCACCTTCTTCCAGTTCGCGCTGCGCTTCTACGGCGCCTCGCAGAACCGCCAGCGTCCCGCGCCCTACACCGTCAACATGTGGGACGAGTACAACAAGTGGAAGCGCGACAATCCGGAAGCACAGGAGGCCGCGCTGCGCGGCGGCCTGATCGGCTCGCCCGAGACCATCCGCAGGAAGCTGAAGCGCTTCCAGTCGTCGCATATCGACCAGGTCATCCTGCTCAACCAGGCCGGCAAGAACAGCCACGAGCACATCTGCGAATCGCTGGAGCTGTTCGGCCGCGAGGTAATGCCGGAGTTCCAGAACGATCCGGCCCAGGCGGCCTGGAAGCAGGGCGTCATGAGTGGTGAGATCAAGCTGGAGGAGATCGACACGGAGGCGTTTACGGACCGCTACGGCAAGCTCGCGATCAACGTCGCGCCGGCGAAGGCCACGGCGGGGTAGGGGGCTCAGGCGTTTCCGTTGTTGCGGCATGGGCCCCGGCTCTGCAGCGCACCGCTGAAGAAGCGCTGCGCTGCGTCCGGGGCATGAGACCATCTTCCGTAGCGACCAGCAACACTCTCGTGTCCCGGACGCGCTGGAACGCGTAGCGTTGCTGCGCAGAGCCGGGACCCAGAAGGCGGCATACGCCGACCCAGCCGACTTCCTGCCAAATCCTCTTGCTGATATCGTCCGCCAAAAGAACTTTGGCGGAGGAAACCGATGCGGCCCCACGGCATGGCTTCAACTCCAGCGGCGAACGACATCGCGCCCGCGGTGCTCGCCATCGGCCGACCTGATTTCCCGAATGTCCTCATCGACACGTTGCGCCGGCAGGCCGGCGTCGGCCATTGCATGGTGTTCGCCCTGACGCGCACCGGCGCGGCGAGTTGCCTGCTCGACGCCGGCAACATCCCGATCGGCAGCGATCTCGGCGCGGCCTATGCCGGTCAGTTCCACGAATCCGATCCCAATCGTGATGCGCTGTTCGAAGGCGAGGGCAGCGCGCCGATCATGCTGCCGTCGTTCGCGCCGCGCATGTATGGCGCGCGCTACCGGAAAATCTTCTTCAATGACTCTGATATCGTCGACAAATATGCGACAGCAATCTGGGTCGGCGACATCTGCTTCTATGTCAATTTCTACCGCATCACCGCCCAGGGCCGCTTTGGCGACGTCGAGCGTGCGCGGCTTCAGGCCATTGCGCCTGCGATCAGCGCCAGCGTTGCGCGTCATTTCCAGCAGGCGGACACCGCGACGCCCGACCAGAACCTCGCCGCGTTGTTCGCAACGCGCGCGCCACTCTCCGCGCTGACGCCGCGCGAGCAGGACGTCTGCCGCCGCATCCTGCTCGGCTTCAGCTCCGAGGCGATCTCGCAAGCGCTCGGCATCAGCCTGCATTCGACCCTGACCTACCGCAAGCGCGCCTATGAGCGGCTCGGCATCTCCTCGCAGAACGAATTATTTTCGATCGTGCTGGGCCTGCTCGCGGGTCCGCGCGGTCTGAACTGAGGGGATACTAAGTCCGCGATATCTGCTTCCGAGGGCAAAGCGGACATGCGGTCCGCCCACGGGGATCGTCGCCTTTTGACCCGAGGCCGACATCGCGGCGCGAATCCTCTTCAAGGATACTTACGCTTTCCCAAGTCGGATATGGTGTTGACCAGAATCAAGGGGGCAAAGGTGCAATTTCCAATGAGGCAAATCATACTCTCAATAGTCGCTGTTTTGTCGTTCTCATCTGCGCGTGCTGAGACGGTCAAGATACCTTGGCATACTTCAGCGCAGTCCTTGCCTTGGATTCCCGGCAACGAATACATCGACGGCAGGTCGAAAAATTTCATGGACGGCACCGTCGAGGAAAAGGGCAAGGTAAAGGCCGAGGGCGAACTGTCGGCGGACATTATGCGGCCGCAGGGCGCCAAGGGACCAATCCCCTTCGTGATCATGCTGCACGGCTGCGACGGGTTCGGCCGGGTCGAGAGGAAATGGGGGCGCGACTACGGCGGCAGATTGGTCGGAGCAGGCTATGGTGTTCTCCTGCTCGACAGCTTCGGCAGCCGGGGATTGGGACCCGACGGCGTCTGCTCGGATCCCAGCCAGTTGACTTGGGCGCGGCGCCGGGCTGACGATGCGTATGCGGCGCTGGACTGGCTCATCGGACAGAAGATCGCCGATCCCAAGCGGGTCTACGTCCTTGGCCGCAGCAACGGTGCGACCACGACCTTGATCATCATGAACCGGGCGATCGGCGACCTGCACGAGCACATGTTCGCGGGCGGCTTCGCGATGCAGCCGTCCTGTTATTTGATGAAGAACGTCGAGTTCTACGCCCCGGTCCATCTCTTCCTAGCAGAGAAGGACGAGGCGACCAGCCCCATCCTCTGCGGCCAGATGGCCGAGAGCAAGCGGTCGATTCCCGTGAAGACGGTGCTGTGGAAGGGGGCGAACCACAGCTTCGAAGATCACGAGCCAATCCACGTTTTCCATGGCTACCATGTCGGATACAATGCCGCGGCTGCGGAAGGCACCATCAAGGCAATCATTAGTGCGTTGAACGAGGCCAAGAAAGCGGAAAACTGACCGCGCGGAGTCGCTCAGCCTGTAGGTCTGCGACGACGGCCGAATGGCGGCGGATAGATGCGGGAAGTCCGTCTGAACGACTTCCGCTCGTGGCCCGAAGCCGCCGTCAATGAAGGAGCGGAGCGTGTCCGCTCCGCCGGGCGATTCAGACCTCGACTCGTTTCGCGATGAGAAGCGCGTCGTCCTCGTCGCGACCTGAATATCGAGCGGTACGCCCAATTTTATGTTGCCGAACAAGAGTTCGGCGTTAACCACGACTAACGGTTCCAGTCCGTGCGACATCGCTTCGAAGTTTCTTAAATCTTGCCGGGTACCTCTTCCAGGCATGGTGACCTGGGGAAAGACATGAGCAAGCGGGCCAAACGTAAGAAGACAGAGGCCCTCGCAATACCCATGGCCGCGAGAGTTGCGATTGGCGCCGTGGCCGTCGCCGTCGTGGGGTATAGCTTGCTGTCTGGCCCGGCGGACGTGCAACCGATACGAAAACCGTCCGCACAACAGGCCCAGGCGTCGTCAACTCCGGTTTACGTGTCGACTCCAGTTCGTGCATCAGCGCCAGCTCCGGCTGCGATTCCGGTCCCGGCTCCGATCCCGGCCCCGGCGCCTCTGGTCGAACCACCCAAAGCCGACGCTGGCGTTCCCGGAGCACTTGTCCGGCAGGTGGTTGACTACGCCAGCCGTCAGGCGCCGGGCACCGTGATCATCGATACCGGAAACACATTCCTCTATTTCGTTCTGAACGACAGGCAGGCGATGCGCTACGGCATCGGTGTTGGCCGCGAGGGTTTCACATGGTCCGGTGAACAGACTGTGGCCCGTAAGGCAGAATGGCCGGATTGGCATCCGCCTGTGGAGATGGTCTCGCGTCAGCCTTATCTGCCGCGGTTCATGGCGGGCGGTCCCGGCAATCCGCTCGGCGCCCGGGCGATGTATCTCGGCGAGACCGAATATCGCATTCACGGCACCAACAACCCCGATACGATCGGGAAGAAGGTGTCGTCCGGCTGTATCCGGCTGACCAATGACGACGTCACGGACCTCTATGAGCGGGTGAAAGTCGGAGCGAAAGTGATCGTGCTTCCGGCAACCGCCGCCCGCAGGCCCTCCCAGGGAGCGCCGACCGACGCCGCTTTCCGGTTGCCGGACCCGGCATCGCCGTCGAAGCGGCCCTTGGCGGCTAACGCGCAGATGTTGCCATCTGGACCGAAGATCGCCGAAGCCCGCTAAGTCAGTCCTCCGCCCTCGGTTTGCAACTGAGGACAAGGAGGCAATTCAGGTCGTCGCGTTTAGGTCAGCTGCTGGCCCTTAACGAGCCGCGCGTATTGCTGATTTACCGAGCGATCTTCTTGATGCAAGTGGGTTCGCCGCTCGGGTGATGTGTGCAATCCCAGTCGGGTCCAAAGCCCGCACTGGCGTTCCGCTGTGGTAGGAAAGGATAGTAAACTACAACTGCCGCAAAGATGGTGACCGCGACAATTACTGACACCATCATCCATGCGATGCCCGCGCGATCCGGACTCCAGTGGAGTCGCCAAATGGATCGATGCTTCCTTGAATTGGGGTGCTTCACCGCCGTACCATCGATGTCGTCTCGCCGATATTTTGCGAATTCAAACGGTTTCGCCACTTCCATCGACTTGGGATTGTGCTCTGCCAACCCCAAGCTCAAGCGCTGCAGCGATCCGCTCCAAGCCTGCGTTCGTTCTGCGCGTTTCGGCAATCTGCTGCTCATATAGATCAATCATCGTGGCGCCCGACGAAGTGCGTTGGCGCATCACACGCATTGCTAAGGTCGATCCACCCACTATCAGGATGAACGGCCACCAAGAGTACATCGCAAGCAGTATTTCGCCCACGGTCATCCACAACCTCCTAAAGCAACTCTGATCAGTTCCTGCGGTCTTTCTCGAGAACAGCTGCGATCCTCTCCATCGCAGCACTCGTCCGATATGTTTCTGTGAGGTGCTGCTCCCGCAACTCAATCATCGATGCCCCGGAAGCTGCGCGTTCCCGGCACAATCGCCCTAACAGGATCCATCCCGCAGGTATCAAGATGACTGGCCACATGTAGTACAGGACAACAGCCCAATCGTATGTTTGCATGCGATTTTCACCAAGGATTTCAATCATATCGATTGCAACTTAAGCGATAATCGATCAAGTCGCACGTGAGGCGCGCGCTCACGATTAATAGATCGTTGCTCGGGGCTATTGGGGGCGGACGGGCGGAATTGCCCTTAACAAACGTCCGCTCACGCGTTTGTCGATGTCCGCCGTTGTGGGCCATGCGGACCCCGCTATCGCGACCGCGTGTCACCCGGCTCGTGACGACACGCCCCAATGCCGTCCGTCCCTATTGCTAGGGACAGCGCTGGCGGCGGAGTTCGCTAGTCTGGCCTGAAGCACACGAGCATCAGGGGAGACCGCCTTGAGCACCGCGCCGCGCATCGACATCGACCCTGCTTCGTTCTGGGCCGATCCCTATCCGATGCTCGCAAAGATGCGGAAGGAAGCGCCGATCGCCTTCGTGCCGCGGCTCGGCTTTTGACCCTGAGCAGACTCTGAGGACGCGATACAGCGGAGCGCGCCATCGCGACGATCGGCACTGTGGTGCGGATACGGCTTGCAGCTCAACTGACATGGCGTTCGCTTACAAAGCAAACAGACGGAAAGATCGAATTCCGAAGTTGGTCAGCATCGCTGTCCAGTGCGTCTTGGCCGCAACAGCCAGTGAGAAAATGCGAGCCGTCCAGCCTCACGCCTTCGTTGTGGCGAATCCAAAAGATAAATCGATGCCGGATTGGGGCCAGGCTGAACACGAGGATCTGTGGTTGGATCGATTGGGGGGCCGCGGCCGCGCGGCTGGCGATATTGAAGATTTGGCAAGCAAGCTGTATTGCCGGCGCGCTGACAGCGACTTCGCTTGCCGCGATTGGTCAGATCGCGGTACCG
>NZ_JASAUS010000222.1:0-9046 GCF_029953005.1 Bradyrhizobium sp. Mp27
ACGCCTCAAGCACCTTGCGATCTTTCCTCGAAAGGTGGACTTCTCTTGCTTCGGGTATCATCCCGACCTTGAATCACGACTCACGTTCCAAGAAAAGTGGGTACTAGCGGCCTCTTCGTCCGTTTTCTCGAAGCCTAGCCGATCATAAAAGGCCGCGGCTGCGACGCTTGACGTGCGAAGACGCAAAGCCAGGAATCGCTGCATCGCTCGCACTCTGATCTCGTTGACGAGCATCGTGCCGATGCCGAGACGGCGAGCAGGAGGCGCAACATAAAGGTGCCGCAAGCGCCCAATCGCTGGGAGGCTGGAATAAGGGTCCGCGTTCAAGCCACCGACACCGCACAAGCGTTGGTCGCAGTAGGCTCCCAGCAGAAATTCGCCATCGCCATCGAAACGATTTAAGCCCGCCTCCCATTCTTTGCGGAGGCGGCGCATAAAATGGTGACCCTCGAGGTCGGCTTCGACCATGAGCGAATTCAATTCGTCGCTCATGGTCAAGACGGGACGAATTTCTAAGCCTTGCGTCATGAAGTCTTCCAACGAGGTCGGCCTGCTGAGCCGCTTTCGCTACTGACGCAGTTCATCGTTTTTCCGGAGATAGGGACGAAAAAACATATAAAGGCCGCTGATCAGCGACAGCGCCAGCGGCGGCAGCGGTGCGTACACCACGTAGGCCGGCGGCGTTGCGAACGCCCTCACCACAAAGTTTGCGAGGATGGTCAGAGTCAGGATGATGCCCAGCCAGCGATGGCTTTGTCGCATCCAGTTCGGCAAGGTCATAGCGCCCTCTTTCAAAAAGCAGCCAGGTTGGGATGATGCACATGGCGTCTCCTAGCGGCCTTGCACCAGCTTCCAGCCATTACCCGACGGATCGCGAAAGGCGGCGTCGACGGAGCCGTAGCGCTCGACCGGTTCCTGGATGAATTCGACGCCGCGCTTCATCAGGGTGGTGTAAGTTGCCCGGCAATCGCTCACCGCGAGGACGAGGGGGGGCATGGCGCCCTTGGCCACAGCTTCAAGCAGGGTTTGAGCGGTCGCGTCATCAACGGATGGCGCCTGCGGCTTGAATAGCCCCAATTGAAACTCAGGCTGATCTGGGTGCTGAACAGTCAGCCACCTGTAATCGCCATTTTGCGCATCGGTGTGGAGCTTGAAGCCGAGCTTCTCCACATAGAACTGGAGAGCTTCATCCTGATCATCAACGTATAGTCCGACAACTTGAATACCTTGGGCCATATCGATCCCCTTTCGCTAGCAGGGCTTATCCGCTTTCACTTGGCGCCGCTTCTCCGAAACTGCCATTTTGAGATGAGGGCGCTGCGCGGCGCTGACGAAGCAGTTAGGAACCCGTCCAAGATCTCCCGGCATCGACTGCGTTCTGGCCCGCAAATCGCTAGGACTTTCGCCGGTCACGTCCCGGAAGGTTCTCCCGAAAGTCCCGACGCTGTTCCATCCGGTCTGAAGCGCTATTTCGATGATCGGCAGTCCGGTGTCGCGCAACAAGGCAGCGGCGCGCTCGACGCGGCGCGTCATGAGATAGCGATGCGGCGGCGTACCAAACGCATTCCGAAAGGAGCGAGCAAAATAGGCTTCTGAAGCGCCGCTCACCCAAGCGAGGCGTGCTATCGGCCATTGCTCATGGGGAGCGGCGTCCATTCGGTCTTTCGCGCGCAGCAGGCGACGCAACAGTTTCAAGTCCTTAGCGATCGCCGGCTTCGTGGCCCTGGTCGTCGTCTTAGGCCGCTCGGTAATCACCGTCTGGGCGTCACCCGAGCCGGTCATGCACGATGCTGAGAACTCGACGTTTCGAGAGTGGGCAATGGCGGTCATCGACGACAGTCAATTCGACTGAAGCGACGGTTTACACGCCGGTCAGGAACCTTATCATTAGAACATAAGGCGGGTGCCTCGTGCTGGGTGAGAGCCACGGGGTGCTGCACCGGATCAGCAATGCAGGCGGTGCTCGGATGAAGTTTCAGGCAAAAGTCATCCCTTCCGGAAATGCTACGGGAGTTGAAATTCCCGAGGATGTCGTGCGCGCGCTTGGACCGCAGGCGCGACCGCTCATAACGATTTCGATCAACGGCCATACGTGGCGCAGCAGAGTGGCGGCGATGCGCGGGCAACGACTGATAGGGATCAGCGCCGCGAACCGCGCAGCTGCAGGCGTCAGTGAAGGCGACATGATCGAAATTGATGTTGAAATCGATGATGCACCGAGAGTCGTTGCCGAACCTGACGATCTCGCTGCCGCGCTCAACCACCATCCGCAGGCGAGAGTCTCTTTCGACCGTCTGCCTTTCTCCCTTCGGAAGAAGCACATCGATGCGATCGAGCAAGCCAAGAGCGCGGAGGTTCGGCAGCGGCGCATCCAGAAATTGGTAGAAACTCTGCAAGAGGTGCCTCCGCGTAAACGATGAAAGGCCGCCCAGATCAGTCGGTCAGGCCGTTGATGAAGTGATGGAAGCCTTTCAGGAACGCGTGAGGCTGTTCAAGAAACGCAGCATGGCCGGCGTCAAACTCGCTGAGATGAGCATATCGCATCTTACAAATGGCCGGGCGGCAGAAGCGGAGTGGCGCCACCTTGTCGCCTCGCGCCCAAGCGAACCAGACTGGCAATTTCAGCCCCGCAGCCAAGGCCCGAATGTCGGCTTCAGGTTTCGTGAAACTCGTCCACGCCTCCGCCAAGACCGGCGCAGTTTCATAGGCTGCGGCGACGATCCGTTCGCGTTGTGCGTGGGCTTCCCGCTTTGGGAGAACTAGACGATAGAAAAGGCCGAACGCGGTCGGATACCATCGTGCATGGCGCGCGCCCGCCCGGAAAAATGAGGCGAGGCATCCACAGAATGCTCGCGCAAATCCATTCACGGCGACCAGGCCACCCGGATCGCATAGAACCAGTGCCCGTACTGGCGCGCGAGACGCATAGATCATCGCCGCAGCACCACCGATGGAGTTGCCGAGAATGATCGGCCTGACGATTCCCAATTTGCTCAATATCCCAGCCAGCAACTCAGCGTAGCGCAAGGCGCTGGCGCTATGGTGCGGGTCTGGGCCCGAGCGGCCTTGAGCAGGCCAATCGATTCGAATGATTTCGAATTGCCCCCTCATTGCTTCGGTGAAGGCTTCGAAATCCCGCCCTCCATGGCCGATAGCGTGCAGGCAAACGACCGCCGGGCCAGATCCGTCGCGCGCGACCGCCAGTTGCACCCCGTCGATTTCGATCATGGCAGAGTCTGCCGGAACGCCGATTTGCGCGCGAAGGTTTGTCATCAATAATCTCGCCTTGACGAGCACGAAGTGATATCAATATCACATTGAATAGTCAATAAATGTGGAGTGTTGCGGATGGCATCCGGCGAGGCTGGACCGACTACGGCGACTGCGCTGGCGGCGGCAGCCATGGCCGAGTTCAACGAACATGGGTTCGACGGCACCGATACCAATCGAATTGCCCGCCGAGCGGGCTTTGCGCCGCAGACCTTCTATCGCTGGTACAAGGATAAGGCCGACGTCTTCGTGACGGTTTATCGAAGTTGGGAAGAGCAGGAGAAGGCTGCGCTGCTCGAGGCGATAGCTGCCTCCGCGGTGATCGAGGAGCTGGTTGACACGATAATCTCCCATCATCGCAGCCACCTGAATTTTCGTCGCAGCTTGCGACAGTTATCCGCGGAGGATCCGACCATTCGGGAGGCTCGCGCCGCAAGTCGGATTCGGCAGGTTGCGTTTGTTCGCTCTTGGGCCGGCAGGGCGGAAATTCCCGACGAGGTGATCGCTGTCGCGTTGTTCCAGATCGAACGCTTATCAGACGCCGTTGCCGAGGGTGAGTTCAACGACATGCGTCTGGAAGACGATGCTGCCCGCGCCGAGATTGCGCAGATCATGATCCGTCTTCGGCAACCTCCTGACGGCTGTGCCGGGCAATGAAGCAAGAACGAGAGTCCGGCGAATTTATCGGGGTGTTCGATTCTGGCAGCGGTGGTCTCACCGTTATGCGGGCCTTGGAGCACGAACTGCCGCATCAGTCTTTCTTGTATCTCGGCGACCACGGCCATGCGCCCTATGGAAACCGCTCGCCGGATGACATCTACGCACTGACGCTGCGATCCCTAGAGATGTTGTTTGATCGAGGCTGCTCGTTAGTGGTCGTGGCCTGCAACACCGCTGCCGCCACGGGATTGCGGCAGTTGCAGCAAACATGGTTGCCCCTTTACCATCCCTCGCGGCGCGTGATCGGCGTGATCGTGCCCGTTGTCGAAGCAATCACCGGCGAGCCCTGGCACGCTGGTGATAAAGGTACGAGCCGCGCCACGTCCGCTGCTAGCCTGGTAAAGGTCGCAATTTTTGCAACCGCCCACACCGTCAGGACGCGGGCTTATGTAACCGAGATCGAACGTCGCGCTCCACACATCCGCGTCATACAGAAAGCCTGTCCCAGCCTGGTCGGATTGATTGAACGCTCCGCGCCAGAATTTGAGATCAGGCAGACGGTCCGGCGCTATGTCGGGCAGATGCTGGACAGCGATGGCATCCCAGACATCTGCGTTTTGGGCTGCACCCACTATCCTCTCGTCGAGAGCTATTTCGCGTCAGAGTTGCCGGTGTCGACGCGGCTATTTTCGCAGCCGGAGGCCACGGCAATAGGCCTATCGGGGTATCTGGACCGACATCCTCAGTTCCGTTCCCGCGGCCTGGCACGTCGCCAATTTCTGACGACGGGGGATGCGAGGCACGTCTCAGCTTTGGCCACGCAATTTTATGGGCGCCCTGTCGAGTTTGAAAGCTTGGTCCAACAGGGTCCGATAGAGAGCGACGGTGCGGTTCTTTTTGAGGGAGAGTGCCACGGCGATAAGCGCCGTGCACGACAAGACCGCGAAATATTGGCTTTCCAGGAGATTGAGGCGATCGATAACGATCAAGGTTGGTGCATCAGCGAGGCCATGCACACCGACGCAGAGGAATAAATTACGCGTGACCATATAGAGCGCTGCCAAGGCAGCCCCTGCCAGGAACAGGCCCGGTAACGACGTCAAAACTGGTGCACCGACATAGACGAGCAGTGGGATATGCATGATGGCGAAGAGCAGCTGTGACAGGACCAAAGCAACGCTCCAGCGCTGCGTCGCAGTCCAGCTCGATGTGCCGATGCACCTGGCGATCTGACGTAAGGCGACTCCTCGGAAAAGCGTTTCCTCCAAAAAGGCTGTCCCAACCGTCTCTGCCATCCAGCGGCCGACGAGTTTCGCCGGTGCACTTGCCCAGTCGCGATTCCAGATTGGGCCTCCGACGGAGAGTGCCAATACGGCTTCGATCGCGTTGATCGCGAGCCAGACGGAGACTGTTCCCGTAATTGCTGTCCGCAGTGAGCCGGACCAACCAAGGTCGCCGGGACGCTGTCGACCGACGCAGGCGAGAATAAAGACGACAACGGCAAGAATCGTAAGATTGGCCAGTAAGGTCGGCTGCACAAGGCCGCCCGTCGCGTTTCTGATGGGCGCAAATTTATGGCCGGGGAATACATAGCCCACAAATGTCAGCCGCAGGATCACGAAGGCAGCGGCGGCCACGAGGGCGCAAGGAACCGGAAGCGGGCGCAGGTCGCCTATCGCATTGTCATCTGCGACCCGCCGTAGCAGCTTCATCATCTGTCTTCGAGTCCTATCCGGCTATAGTCAGCCCTGCCTTATGGCTTCCCGGCATTGGCCGCAGCCCGAATATGTGCCGGACGGGAATGAACGCTGTCGAGCCAGCGATAGATGTTCGGATGCGACGTAGCTGACATGCTGGAGCGGGTTCGCGCCGCTTCCAGGGGATAGCTCATGATCACATCGGCAGCGGTGATCTCGTCACCGGCAAACCATGCCCGTCTGGAAAGCTCGCTTTCCACAAACTCGAGATGGACATTGATCAGCGGCTGGAATTTGCGGATCGCGACATTGCCAAAAAATTGGAACGCGGCTGAGAACCAGCCGGGTAAACAACACCGGCATCAATGACCCTTCCGCATAGTGCAGATAATATCGGTACATAAGAGCATCTTCCCGGGCCGGAGGCGCACCGAACGCCCCTCCTGCCTTCTCGACCAAATATTCGATGATGGCACCTGTCTCTGCGACAGTCCGCTCAACTCCACCATCGATGTCCTGAATGACAGGCGACTTCCCGAGCGGGTGAATATGCCTAAGGCTCGCCGGCGCAAGCATGGTCCTCCGCTCGCGCTGGTAATACTTGACCTGATACTTCAACCCAAGCTCTTCAAGTAGCCAAAGCACACGTAGGGAGCGGCTATCCTCGAGATGGTGTACGATGATGCTCATAATAACACTTCCAACAGCTGCCATAACGTTCGCCCCGCCGTTCAGGGATGGGCTTCTACAACCGGCGATCCTGCTCATTCGCGCCCGCAAACGCAGGCCCGCGGGCGCGAGACGAGCGGCGCTTAGCCTCCGAGAGGCTGACCTGCCGGTTGCCGCGTCGCGATGTTGGTTCGATTGAACATGTTGATGGTCCCTATCCACAGGACTAGGGCGGCGAGCTGTTTCTCGTCGAAACGCTCTGCCGCTTCGCTCCAGACCGAGTCGGGAACGGGATCACGCATGTCCAGCGCGGTCATCGCTTCAGAGAGCGCGAGAGCCGCGCGTTCCGCATCGGAGAAATATGGCGCTTCACGCCAGCCGGCGACGGCATGGAGCCTTTCGTCCGATTCTCCTTCCTTCTTGGCATGCTTAGTCCCGATATCGACGCAGAAGCTGCAACCGTTAATCTGGCTTGCGCGCAAATGTGAGAGATGGAGCACTCTGGGATCGACGCCCGCAGCCTGTGTAGCGGCGATGAGCGCCTGTATCGCGGGTACTGCGCCCTCGATCAAAAAGCCCGGATTCTTCATCCTCGCCTTTAACATCCTAATCTCCTGTCACATCTGCCTGACGTCATTCGTCAACCCTATGACGTGCCAAACCGAGGGAATGTGACCGATGAGGGATGCGCAATTTCTAGCCGAACAGTTTGAAGCCAACAGAGCGCATCTGCAGGCGGTGGCCTACCGCATGCTCGGGTCGCGCGCGGAGGCGGAAGATGCCGTCCAGGAAGCTTGGCTGCGCCTTTGTCGGGGAACTCCCGACAGCCTCGAGAATCTGACCGGCTGGCTCACGACTGTCGTCGGGCGCGTCTGCCTGGATCAATTGCGCACTCGGAAAAGACGACGGGAGGAGCCCATTGGGGCTGAAGCCGAGGCATTGCCTGCCGATGCCGATCCTGAGCGCGATATAGCTATGGCCGACGCCATCGGCACGGCCATGCTGGCCGTACTCGACATGTTGTCTCCACAGGAACGCGTGGCCTTCATCCTGCACGACATGTTCAATCTGTCGTTCGAGGACATATCTGGCATCATCGACCGTTCGTCCGAAGCGGCGCGGCAGTTGGCCAGTCGGGCACGTCGGCGCGTCCGAGGGCAGGCGGGTCATTCGGAGGCGCATCGCCTGCGGAATCGGGAAATCGTCGATGCGTTCTTGACTGCATCGCGGGGCGGCGACTTGTCCGGCCTTTTAGCGATCCTTGATCCCGATATAGTCCTACGTGCCGATGCGGCAGCGATCGCCGCCAGCGCGGCACGCGCCGATCAGGGGGCACCAGCATTCCGGACGCCGACCCTTCACGGTCGCGAGCCGATTGCAAAACTTTTTCTGGGCCGCGCTCAGGGAGCGCAACCAGCGTGGGTCGATGGCGGCCCGGGCCTCGTGGTCCCTATTGGGGGGCAGCCGATTGCCGTCTTCAGATTCAAAACCAAGAACGGTGTCATCGCGGAGATCGATGTGACCTGCAACGTCCAAACCATAGAGGCGATGAAGCTGGAATATTAACTTTGTTCGCCGACGTCCTCGCGGGGCAACCGATTTATGAGTATCGAGCTTCGACAGCTAGAATGGGCGCTTGTCGTCGCTCAACACCGAAGCCTCCGACAAGCGGCGGAGGAACTAAACGTGCGGCAATCAACGCTCAGCCGCAGTTTGCGAGTTCTCGAATACAAACTCGGTGCCACGTTATTCGAGCGAACTAACGGAGGCACGCGCCCGACGATTGCTGGCCAAGAATTTCTCGACGCGGCCAGGCGGATCGTGGACGAGACACAGGGGATTGCCAGTCGCTTCAGAACCCGTGCACGCGGCGAAAGCGGTCGGTTGACCATAGGCGTTCACGCTTCGCTCTCCGCCGGGAATCTTCGCGCCACGCTTCTAGATCACCGTTCGCGTTTTCCGGATGTGGACACACGACTCGTCGATGGCTCAGGCGATCATCTGCTATCTGATCTTGCAAATTCTGCGATCGACGTCGCCTTCTTGATCGAAGGAAATCTCCGGTGGGCTGATAAATCGCTACCGGTTTGGAGCGAACGTGTCGTTGTCGCGGTGCCCGAGACGCATCCGTTAGCCACGCACGATGCCCTAAATTGGGAGGATCTCAGGACTGAGTCTTTGCTGCTCCCTATGCGCGGTCCAGGGCCCGAATTTCTAAAGCTGTTCATGAGCAAGATGGGAACCAACGACCCCACCCAGCTGTGTAGCCACGACATTTCGCTCGACCGTTTTCTCACTTTGGTCGGTGCTGGCTGGGGACTCCTCTTGGCGCTAGAAGGCGCAACGGGCGCCACCTATCCAGGAGTTAGCTTCAGAGAATTACGCGATGCCGACGGCCCGACGCGACTCAATTTTCGTGTCTGCTGGCGAGACACGAATTGCAACCCGTCGCTGCCACCGTTTCTCGATCTACTTCGCGCACGCTATCCTGAAATAAGCCGCTTCACTCCAAAGGAATAGCAAAGTGATAGAAACAGAACGGCTACTTTTACGCCGTCCGAGTGCCGCTGATTTACCTGCGTGGACCGCCTTTTTGTCGGACCCTGAAGCCACCAAGTTTATCGGCGGTCAACAAGATGCTGAGAGCTGGCCCCGCAAATTCGGACAGTAGCTTGAGTGGATTTTCTGCCTGACAGCGGCGAGGATTCTTGCTGCGAATCAGGAGCGAAGATGACGAAGAAGAGCCGCCG
>NZ_JASAUS010000223.1:0-8933 GCF_029953005.1 Bradyrhizobium sp. Mp27
CCTGGGCTCCGTATTCGGAAGGCCCGGCCTCGTCCTGCATGGTGAGACAGAGGTTAAGAAGCGCAAGGGCCTGGTGCGCCAATTTCAGGAAGACGAAGACGTCCCGTTCTTCGTGCTCTCGGTCAAAGCAGGCGGCACCGGGCTCAATCTCACAGCGGCCTCGCATGTCATTCATTTCGACAGGTGGTGGAATCCGGCCGTCGAAAACCAAGCCACCGACCGTGCCTTCCGGATCGGACAGACCAAGAATGTGCTTGTGCACAAGTTCCTTTGTCGCGGCACCGTGGAAGAAAAGATCGACGATATGATCGAGTCGAAGAAACAATTGGCTGGGGATTTCCTCAGCGGTGGAGCTGACATCCTGTTGACTGAGATGAAAGATGAGGCGTTGCTTAAGCTCGTGACTCTCGATTTGGGTGCGGCGATGAAGGAAGTGGGATGAATGAGCTACTACGGGTGGCACGCTTGCGTGCCGGTAGCTGAGAAGCGGCGGCAGGCAGAACGCAAGTTGGCCAAGCTCAAGAAGCAGGGACGATCCGTTGCGCCCGTGAGGATCGAGGGACGCAAAATTACCAAGAGCTTCTGGGGCAATTCTTGGTGCGTCAACCTCGAACGATACAGCGACTATGAGAACCGCTTGCCGCGCGGTCGGACCTATGTCCGAAACGGCTCGGTTATCGACCTGCATATTGCCAAGGGCGAGATCTCCGCAATGGTCGCCGGGTCTGAGGTCTACCAAATCAAGATTGCCATCGCACCAATTACGCGGGCACGCTGGAAATCCATCTGTCGGGACTGCGCCGGGACCGTCGATTCGCTAGTTGAGCTCCTGCAGGGCCGCTTGGCGAAAGGCGTGATGGAGCGGGTCTGTCGAGAGGGTGACGGCCTGTTTCCGTCGCCGACGGAAATCAAGCTGTCCTGCAGCTGTCCAGATTGGGCAGACATGTGCAAGCACGTTGCGGCAGCACTGTATGGTGTCGGCGCCAGGCTAGATGAAAAGCCTCAGCTTCTTTTCGTGCTGCGTGACGTGGATGAAACTGAAATGCTCGCCAGCGCTGGACAGGGTTCCCCGCTAACAACGGCGCCAGGCGCGGCGAAGGTGCTTGATGAAAGCGATGTCGCCGCTCTATTTGGGCTGGAGATGGCCGAAACTCCCGATACCCCAAATCCTGCCTCACAGTCCCAAAGCGACCCCAACACTCCAAGCCGCAAAAAGGCAAGATATCTGCCGGAAAGACCAAGCCAGCAGCGAAGACCGATGCCGCCTTACATCGTGCGACTCGGGCCAGTTCGGGAACGAAAAAGACAACCCGAGCAAGTGTCGGGAAACGGCGCACTCGGCGGCGACCATAGTATTCCAATGACGCCATCGGGACCCCGTGGCACGGAACGGACGCACCAACCCCGCTGACGAATCTCGGCTATCGGGGCTTGAGCGGAAATGCTGCGAACATGTGGGCGCGGATCCAGAATTGGTTGAGCTAACCAGCTCATCTCAGATTATATAGTAATGTCAATAAAATAAGAGTTCGCAGTTTTGTTCTGAATGGCGCGCCAAAATTGGCACCATCCAGAACAAAACTGCGAACCTTGCGGACGCCGGCGCAAGGCTGACGATCTGCATCGATCGTTCGCGGCCGGGACCAACTCCGTCCGTCATTCTCGCGGCCCATCCGCTCCTGGATTTGCTCGATGGGCCCGAGAAGGGGCCGCGCTCCGCCTCAAGCCGGCAGACGCCGTTCAGGCGGCGAGCGGATCGGCGATCAACGCGGCCGCTCGTGTGACTCATGACCGCGATTTCTTATGCGTGCGTTCTCTGCGTATAATTTCTTGAAGGCTCAGCACGTCGACCTGACGATCATTTGCTGAACCAGCCTGCCCGGAGCTGCCATGTCGTCGATCGGTGCCGCGTTGCTCAACAGCCTTCGTTCCGTCGAGCGTCCGGGTGACTTTTGCGTCGGTGGCACTCGGGAGATCTTCATGCCGACGATCGATGTCGACGGCGTGGGCAGGATCGCCTTTCCGGTGCAGCCCATCCAGGCCGAGCAGTTGGTCGCGAGCGCCGAGGCAGCCCCCTATGGGCGCGGCGAGGCGACGGTGGTCGATCGCAAGGTCCGGAGAACTTGGCAGGTCGATTCCGCTAAGATCCGGATCGGAGGGCGTCACTGGGACAAGACCTTGGCCGGACTGGTCGAGGATGTCGCCCTCGGTCTCGGTGTGGGCGAGCCGGTTGCGGCGGACTTCTATAAGCTTCTTGTCTACGATGCCGGCAGCTTCTTCGTCGACCATCGCGATACCGAGAAAGTCCCCGGCATGTTTGCCACGATGGTGCTCGTGCTGCCCTCGATCCATAGCGGTGGCGAACTGGTCGTCAAGCATCTTGGCCGTGAGGTGGTGTTTGACGTGCATCCCGAGGAACCGTCGGAGGTAGGTTTCGCGGCCTTCTATGCCGACTGCGTGCATGAAGTGCGTCCTGTTCAGACGGGACGTCGCCTGACCCTCGTCTACAATTTGCGCTTCGTCGGCAGGGGGCGTCCGCTGAAGGCGCCCGATTATCGCGCGGAGCACGGGCGGGTGGTGGAGTTGCTGCGGGGCTGGACGAGCGCGGAGGACGAGCCTGACAAGCTGATCCTGCCGTTGGAACATGTCTATACGCCGGCGGAGCTGTCGTTCAGTGCACTCAAGGGTGCCGATGCGGGCGTGGCGTCCGTGCTGGTCAAGGCCGCCACGGAAGCGGACTGCGATCTCCACCTCGCTCTCGTCTCGATCGAGGAAAGCGGCAGTGCCGAACATACCGGCTATTACAGCCGTCGCCGCTGGAGTCGAGACGAGGAGGATGACGAACAATTCGAGGTTGCCGAAGTCATCGACCGGGCGCTGTTCCTCTCCGAGTGGCGGCGACCGGATGGCAGCGAGGCCGGGTTCGACGATTTTCCATTCGATGAGGACGAGCTGTGCCCGTTTGGCGCTTTCGAGGATCTGACGCCGGACGAGCAGCATTTTCACGAGGCGACGGGCAATGAAGGGGCGTCCTTCGAGCGCACCTATCGCCGAGCAGGTTTCGTGTTGTGGCCGACCGCGCGGAGGCTCGCGGTGCTGAATCAAGCCGGCCTCCGCACGACGCTGCCGTATCTCGAAGATCTGACGGCGCGCTGGGAAGCAAGCAAGGCACCGATCCGGTCGCCCTTGTGGCGTGAGGGAGATGAGCTTTCACGGCACATGTTGCGCTCCTGGCCCCGTTCGTCCTGGCGGGAAGACGAAGACGCCGAAGTCGGCCGGATGCTCGATTTGCAGATCCGGCTGCGGAACATGGAGTGCATCGATGCGTTTCTCGCCGGCGTGTCCGCCGAAGGCCATTACGCCGCGCCCGACAACGAAGCGATCCTGCGTGCTGCCGCCCTGCTTCCGGCCCCGCGTGCAACGGAGCTGCTGGTCCGGATTCTCCGACGTAACGCTCCGGCACATCTGGCCGCTTGTGGAGATCTGGTGCAGCGCTGCGTCGCGGGGGCCGCCGGTCGGACGTGCGACCTCATGCAGATCGGCGCAGCCTTGATCGAGGCCTTGCCGGGCCCTCCGACGAAGCGTCAGGAGGTCGACCCCTGGACCTGGTCGGTGCCCGTGAAACCGACCTTCGTTGTCGATCTTCTGACGGCGACAAGCCGGGTCGACGAAGGGCTCGCGGCGCGTGCAATCGAGCACCTGCTGGCCTGGCCGAAGACATACAAGCCGGACGACGTGCTCGTCCCCGCTGCTCGCGCGTTTGCCAAGCTGGCGGAAAGCACGGCATGGCCGGCGGTGGGGCGGCTCAGAGAGGCGTCGCTTGATCACCTGCGCAAGCGCATCGCCCTGCCGCTGGAGGCGCCTCGGGATTGGACCAGGGCCAACCCGCTCACATGCAAATGTAGCGATTGCCGTGAACTGGGCGCGTTCCTGACCGCGCCGGATCAGCAGCAATGGCGCCTGAAGGCGGTCCAGGGTCGCAGGAGCCATGTCGAGGAAAACGTCCGAAGCACGACGTGCGACCTTGATCTCACGACCGAGAGGCGTGGCAGCCCCCATACCTTGGTCGCCACCAAGAACCAGGCCAGCTACGAACGGCGCGCAAAGCAACGCCGGCAAGACCTGGAGCATGCGCCGGCGCTGGACCGATGACGTTGATCTTGCGCCGCACGGAATGGGAAGCTCGAGTCCACAATGAGCCGTAAGAGCCGAATTCCACTCGCTGATCGTGTCGCCGAAGCCGCAGCGGCGGCGCTAGCCGCCCGGCGCTTTGTGAGCGCCATCGACATCCTCGTCGGGATCGGGTGGCTTGATCCTGAAGCGTTGGAGCGTTGGCGCCGCGGGCAGATCGATTGCCTGGAGGAAGTTGTCCGGACAAATCTGCCGCGCATATCGGAAGCCATGCGGCTATTCCGATCCTGGGCAACCGCGAGAGGATTGTTCGCAAGCCAAACCGAGTATGTCGCTCGTACACCGCGGCGCCAGACCCTGCGCTTCAACCGAAGCGGAAATCCTGCCATCGAGGCGTCGTATCGCACGCATTGGGTCTCGCCCGAGCTTTCCGAGAAGAAGCGCGAGTGGCTGGCGGAAAAAGCAAGCCGAGCCCCAGAACTGGTGGTGGTCCAGCCCTTGAACACCGAATGGACATGCCATCGGTGCGGCGGCAGCGGTAGTCTCCTGATGATGGAAACTCCCGGCCCAGCCTGCATGCGCTGCGTCGGCCTCAATGATCTTGATTATCTACCGGCGGGCGATCCCCTGCTCTCGCGGCGCGCGAAAGCGAAGAGCACGCGATATGCAGTTGTCGTGCGCTTCAGCAGGACCCGTCGCCGCTACGAACGACAAGGTCTGCTGATCGAGCCGCGGGCTTTGGCAGATGCGCGGCGCGCTCTCGCCCGATAGATGTGGTCTCGATTGTCAATCGGCGGTTATGGGCTTCAAGTGGCCCATAGTGGGACGCTAATGGGCATCCTGTTTCCAGCGGAGGAACCCGGCGTCACAACGAACCAACGCAATCGCCGATCGACTGAATCATTCCGGATTTGAGGACGTTACGATCTTCGCAGCGTGCGCCGATGGAGCCAGCTGCTCATGAGCACCGCCGACACGTTTCTTGCTACCTACGAAACACCGCGGCCAGCGCGTCTCGCTCCCAACCTCCTCGCTGCCTGTTTTCCGTTGATGAAGCTAATCCCGGCCCGCTTCATGATTGCCCGTGCGCGCGCTTCTGGATACCTTTCATCCGGCGGTCATATTGTTGAGACGACATCCGGTACCTTCGGCTTGGCGCTCGCCATGATCGCGGCGGCGCAGGGTTATCGTTTGACCCTAATCAGCGCCGACACTTTGATCGATCGAACGCTCCGCTGCCGACTGGAGCTGCTCGGGGCGCGACTTGAGGTCGTGGACGATCCGGACGGTTCCGGGGCTCAGAGCCGTCGTCTGGAACGGCTACAGGCGGTCCGCGAAAAAGATGCGGGAACATTCTGGCCTGCACAGTATGATAATCCCGACAATTGCTATGCCTACGGTAGGTTAGCGGAATGGTTCGTACGTCAGGTCGGTCAGGTAGATTGTCTCGTCGGCTGCGCCGGATCCGGAGGGTCCCTGTGCGGCACGGCGGCTATCCTGCGGGAAGTCTTTCCGGAGCTAGTCGTCATCGCCGTTGACACCCCCCCAGTGTGCTCTTCCGGTCATCCGCCCGGACAGCGGCTACTACGCGGGCTTGGCAACTCGATTCTGCCCCGCAATCTGGACCACCGGCTAATCGATGAGATCCATTGGGTCGGCGCTCTGCCCGCCTTCGCGGCCGCCCACCAACTCTGTCGGGACCATGCGCTTTTTATGGGCCCAACGAGCGGAGCAGCCGCCTTGGTGGCGCAATGGTATGCACGCCACCGTGCCGGAGCGATGACGGTTGTCATCTTGCCCGATGAGGGTTTTCGATATCAAGAGACGGTGTTCAACCATAATTGGCTCGCCGCTCTGAATGGTTGGCCGGTCGCCATTGCCGATGCGCCAGCCACACTAGAGAAGATCGTCGTGCCAGGTGGAGAGGGGACATGGACACGCATGATCTGGGGACGGCGGGTCTTGGAAGAGGTGCCGAGCGGCGGAGAAACCGCACGTAGGCTGCGTGGCTAATTCGCCGCAGGCGTGTGGAAACGATCTTGGCGTGGAGCTTCTCGACCTCCAGTTCGTGGGCCGCCTCGCCATCCCGACCAGCGCCCGCGTCGAACGCCCGAACCGCTTGATCCTGAAGCTGCTTCTTCCACGCATAAATCTGGTTCACATGCACCTGGTAGCGCTGCGCCAGATCCGTCACCGTTGATTGTTCTCGCAGCGCCTCCAAGGCGATCTTTGCCTTCAGCGCTGCATCGATTTTTCGTCTCGTCTTCTTCATGGTCCCGCTCCGTTTATCAAAACGGAACGGCATCCGCACCACCTAAGCCGCCGGTCCAAAATCCGGGGTCCATTTCAGGGCTTGCCAGTGTCATATATGGCAACCCGCTGGCAACCCTGGGAGACGGTGCTGAGGCGCATCGCTCCGCGCGAACATGCAGCGATGCAAGATCGACTCGTCGAAGCCATGGGCGAGGAGTTTCAAACCCGCTTGAATCAGTTACTGGCCGAGGATAGTTTGTTAGGCGACCTGGATGCCGAGCGGGTGCTCGGAGCCCAAGTCCGAAACCAAATCGCTGGCGAGATCAATCGCGCGGGCATGGACCTGCTGCTCGCAGAGCGCGGCCTAGAACAATGAGACTTCCCAAGAGCCCCGCAGGGATATTTTTCATTGCTCTGTGGGGCTGCCTCAAGATGGATCGTGCAATCGACATCATCTTTGAGCTGACGATTGGCGCTCGAGCGAGAGGCTGAGGCGCGGCCCGTTGAGGAGCACGCATCTACCGCCGTGAAGATCGCACGGTGTGCGGCAGCGTGAAATGGTCGGCGTGCAGCCGGTTCAAAACTGCTCAGAACGACTCCGCCGACGAAGGATCCTTCCAATGACGGCTTCTTCGGCCTGGCGGCCCAACAAAAAGCAGAGTGGTAGTGCCTGCCGCATCTTGAATGGGGTCGCGAGGCGCTCGAATGGTGCACGCGCTGGAGTTGGCTATCGCTATAGTGATCGGCGCTAGCCGCCAGTACCCATCTTTGGCGACACGTCTGCCGAACGGATGATCGAGTCTCGCTTGCCGCAAGCCGTGCAGATGAAGCGCGGCTCGAGATCGGACAGCCGCATCTCGTCCGGGAGCGAGCCGCAATCCCACGACAGCTAGCTTGTCGGGACTGCTTCCGATGCAAGACATCGGGTTCAAGCCAACGCTGAGATTGCCGGGAGACGAGCGGAAAATCGCCGGGCGCGCGCCCCAGCTCTCGCTTTTGGGGGGCGGAGCTGGGGCTAAGCCGGCTTAGGAGACTGTCAGCGGCGAACCTCCGTCCATGACGTTACGACTTCTCCAAATTTCATCCACGAGGATTCGCTGTTGCTGCGGCGCGCTACTACTTTTGCGCACGCGATCTGCCTTGCCGCTCTGTTTTACGATGTACCCAATCGTGCGGATTGGCCGAACACCCCCATCCCGACCATGCATATCGCGCGATGAGGGATCGCCGCTCCAGCCCACGGAGCGACGGTCCCGCCCTGGGGCCTTCGCAACCGAATCCTACGCCGCATCAGCGCTTTACACCACGCTCGCCAGCCTCTCGGGCGCCCTCTGACGAATAAGGCGGGCTAGATAGCGGCGCACTGGTTTGCACCCGGGGGTAGGACTTGGCCACCGCAGATAGCTGATTGATGCACAGCGCGGCATGACGAAAAGAACATGTCAGGCGACGCTCAGAGGCCGTTCGTGATCGCGCTGGGGGCGTCTGACAAGAACGACTCTCCACTCGCGAGATTGAGATGTGGTCTGCGGCACAATACTGGACCGCTTAGGTTTGCGTTATCCACTCGCCGGGTAGTACGGTCAACGAATACACCAACCATGATGGGTAGCACCATTAGCTTTCTTCTTGAAGTCTCTCAACTGCTGGTGTATTGTCTCAAGCATCGATACTGGCCGAACAACTGTTCCGCTTTCGCCTCAGATCCTGACGGCGCGCACGTTTCAGACATTCTCCAACATCGACTAACCGGAACACTGGCCGCAACTCTGCGCGCCAGGTCCTGCGCGCATGCGAAAGGAAGACCTGATGAACACAGGTACAGTGAAGTGGTTTAACACCCAAAAGGGCTTCGGCTTTATCCAGCCGACAAGCGGTAGCAATGACGTTTTTGTTCATATCAGCGCGGTCGAACGCGCCGGTATGGGTACTCTGAGCGAAGGTCAGGCGCTGTCATATGACATCGTCGCAGACCGTCGTTCGGGCAAGTCCGCTGCCGAAAATCTTCGTGCGGCTTAATTAAGAGCACGACAGACCTATCGCTCTAGCCACGGATGTACTGGCAGAGCTTGTGGTCCGCCCCGTCACCGAGTCATCGGGGCGGGGTTTTTGATTCGACCCCGTCAGCGATTGTAAAAGTGAGTCTCGTGTGCGGCTTCGTTCGCCTCGACAATCGGGTGACTGGGCCGCCGAGCTAAAATAAAGGCACAGACTATAGCCGAACCGAGGCGATGGCCCCCGTCGGCAGATCGCCTGCTTCGAGTGCTCAGTTTGCGGTGCGACCATGGAATCGTGGAATACCGCTTGGGTACCGACCTACAGGTTGATTGCGGGCCCCGTTCGGCATTTTTCCGAAGGATGATTGACTAGTGCGGATGTCGGATGAGGAACGCGTCTTCCTGCTGACCCAGCATCACATCGTCTCGGACGGCGGTCGATGGGCGTGCTGGTGCATGAACTCAGTCGGCTTTACCGGGCGTTCGAGGCTGGACAGGACGATCCTTTGCCGCCGTTGGCGATCCAGTATCCGGATTATGCCGCCTGGCAAC
>NZ_JASAUS010000224.1:0-8926 GCF_029953005.1 Bradyrhizobium sp. Mp27
TCCGGCGGCTCTTCTTCGTCATCTTCGCTCCTGATTCGCAGCAAGAATCCTCGCCGCTGTCAGGCAGAAAATCCACTCAAGCTACTGTCCGAATTTGCGGGGCCAGCTCTTCTCGTCGCGCCGCAAGCGATCGTCATTGTCGCTGCCGGGCCACAGATTGTTCCAGTCGGCGTAGGTGATGTTGATCGGCTGCGTGGTGCACTCGTTGAAATCGGACTGCCAGGGCAGTCCCATATATTTGGTGAGGTCACCCGGCTGAAGACCGGTCTCGAAGTCGTTGTCCTGGCTGAGCGGGGAGTTGACGTTGAAGGTCGGGTCGGCAATCACGGTGCCGTGGTCCTGATTGGCCTGGGCGGCGCTCTGCAGGAAATCCGAGACGCTGCGATCGGCGTTGATCCGATACGGCGCCCAGTAGATCGAAGGGTTGCGCATCACCCAGCCGAGCTCGGCGCCCGGACAAAAGGCGCCGCCGAGCACGTTGCTGAGCACGCCGCGGTCGAGTTCGCGGCCGGTCTTCGGCGGTGTCTTCGGATAAGGCGCGAAGGGTGAATAGCCGTCGGGCAGCCAGCCCTCCTCCTTCTCGTTGATGAACCAGCCGCGCGCCCATTGGCCGAGGATGAAGAGCTGATACTCGGTGAGATGAAGAAACTTCGACGGCGTCTCGTTGGTCAGCGGATTGTCGCCGCACAACAATGGCATCAGCGGCAGCGAATGGACGCGCGACGATGCCCGGTCCTGCACCTGGAACGAATTGGCCTCGCCCGCACGGCGCAACAAATCGAACAGGAAGCGGCGCATCGGTCCGTAGGGATCGTCGGCCTTGGAATAATGGGTCGGACCTGCGACCGCCGCCACCGCGATGACCGCTTCGCCCTGACTGGCATCGCGCAACGGTGCATCCGACGGTGTCGCCGTTGCCGTCGGCCGCGTCGCGCGTTTCGGGGTCTTCGATAATTTGTCGGGATCGAACGTGCCGCGCTGCGCCTGATCGTGCGGGTAGTTCGATTGCTGAAGGATATCGTTTAGATACCTGAATTCATCCGGCCGGAACAGGATCGGCCAGATGTCGCGATAGAACCACGGCCGGTAATTGCGATTCCAGGCAAGACGGCCGGCCTGCCAGTGGCGCAGCGCCGCCTCGTCGCGGAACGGGATCTGCTGCGGATCGTCATAGGTGCCGAGCGTCCCATAGATGCCGGTGTCGGTGGCGAACTGGCGCACATAGAGATCATACAGCACCTCGTCCATCGTGATCATGTCGAGGATCTCAGGTACGAAGCGCGGATAGCCGACCACGACCCAGGCCGGAAACTCGACGTCGATGTAACGGGTCTGGCCGACCTGCTTCGAATACATGATCAGCCGCGCCATCACCGGCCCGTCGGAGATGTCGTCGTACCAGCCGTCGGTGTTGGCATAATCCTCGATCTTCGGACCGAAGCTGCCGTTGACGTCCATGCCCGAATTGCCGTGACCGCCGAGCACGACCAGGCGGCCCTCGTTGTCGGTCATCATCTCGCCCAGCGTGTCGATGTCGAACGGCTGCAGGCCCTTGGGCGGGAACGTGGTGGCATAGCCGCCGGGGCCGCCCGAGCGATCGAAATGCGCACGCCGGTTGGTGGTCGCATTCACGCTGCGCGGGCCGGGATCGATGATGAGGAGGTCGCGGTCCTGGCCGGTGATGTCGGCGTTGCGGCGCGCGCTGCCGGGGGCGTAACCGTGCTCGCCCTTGAGCTCGGTGAACGGGTACCAGGAGGCCTTCTTGTTGGCGACATAGACGCGCCACTGGATGTCGACGAGCACACCATGATTGCCGCCGCCCTCCACGGCATCGCCGAGCGCCAGCGGTCTGCCTTCCAGGGACTCATCGTCATAGACGAAGATCTGGAAGCGCGCGGCTTGCCGCTTCACGCGGCCCTGCGCATCCTTGAAGGTCTTCACCGGAACGGGCGTGACCCCGTCGGGGCCGTGCAGGGGATTGCCGAAACTATCGCAGGCGAGCGGCATCGCCGCGGGCGTCTCCGGCGCGAGGTAGAATTCGCTGTCGCTGTTGCCCAGGCGCGCGATGCCGATGCCCGGATGGATTCGATACGTCGCCATGACTTCCCCGCCGCTTTCTCAATCCAGGAAACTGATCGACACGCCTTCCAGCTTCAGAAGCTCCCTCTCCTCCTGGTAGTCGCCGCCGATCACGACCAGCGTGATCTGCAGCGGGCCCTTCTTCTTGAGCGCCTGCCTGGCCGCGGCCGTGACGTCGATGCGATGGACGCGTGGCGTGTTGTGGCTGCGCCCGCGCTGGTCGAAGCGACGCGGCTGCGGCGGCGGGATATCGCAATGGCCGGGACCGCCGTAGCAGGCCCCATGTCCGAAGATGGAGATGTAGCCGGCGTAGTGCGGATTGCCCTTGATCGGCGTCGAGGCGTCGGCCCCGGGTTCGTTCAGGAAGGCGCGCACGAAGCAGGAGCGCATCAGTTGCGGCACCTGATGCAGGCGGATCTCCGCGCGTTTGAAGCTGCGCGCGGCCTGCGGCACGTTGATCGGCTGCGACACGAAGCGGCTGACCGGCGCCTCGAGTCCGACCGGCATGAAATGCGAGCTGCGGACGTATTCGTAGCCGAACGGCGCGATGTCGAGCGTGTCGCGAATGGTGTAGTTCCACGGCGACAGCACGGAATCGAGATCGGCCGGCAGCGCATTCGGATTGAGCTTCTGCCACTCCCACCAGATCCGATCGATGTTGACGTGGATCGGCCAGAACACGGGGTCGTAGGACGCGGTCAGATTGCTGAACATGTCGCCGAAATCCGGCTGCGAATAGAGATCCGGCCGGGCATGGAAGCGGCGGCCGCCGACCTGCGCGGCGCTGTTGCGACGCGTCGTGAGCGCACGCAGACGTGCAGTCTCCGCGCCCGGCTGCGGTGTCGTTCCCGTCGCGGTCGGCCCGCCCTGGCAAACATAGGCCGCCTTCCCGGCATCGGGGTTCTGGCCGCCAGTCCAGATGTGCATGGTGTTGTGCGGATTCTGGTCGAGGAATCCGAACGCCGCGTCGTAGATGCTGCCGCCGCCGAAGTCGCGGAAATTGTTGAGGCTCAGGATCTGGGCGATGTCGTCGGCCGACGGGTAGTGATAGTGAATGACCTGGTTGATCGTGCCGCCGCCGTCATACTCGGCAGGATAGCGCAGCGGATACCAGAGCGAATTGGAATGGAGCAGCGCGTCGATGAAGCACTGCCGGTTGGCATTCGCGGGATCGGGCGTCACGGCCGAATAGCCGATCGTGTTGATCAGGTAGCAGAAGAAGCTGTGCTGCGAGGTGAAGGTGATGCGGTCACGCGCGAGCGCCAGGATCGCCTTCTTCTGGGCCGCCGTCGGCGCCGGGTCGAGCGCCGCCAACAGCGTCTCGGCCGCCTCCTCGGTGAGATAGGCCTTCATCGAATTCGGAATGATGCGGCCCTTGTCCGGCTCCTCCGGCCGGTACTCCGGCATCGTGAAGTCCCAGTACGGGAGCATCAGCCCGGGCTCGAAGTCCTGAAGGTTCTGTTCGAACTCGTAGAGATAAGCGCGATGCCAGGGCAGGAAGCGCTCCCAACCGTGCTGGCAATGGTTCTGGTGGATCAGCGCCTGGTTGTTGTAGTTGCGCCGGTCTTCCGGCCAGTGGTCGAGATCGTAAAGCCGGCGAAAGCCGCGGCGCAGGCGTTCGAGCTGCGGCTCGCTCATGCAGTCGATGTTCATGCGCCGCCTGGGCTCGCCGGCATCCGCGGCCGGCGAATAGCCGTCGGCAGCCACCGCAAATTCGGCGATCTCGCTCACCTTCACCGTCGCCGTCTTTGCCGGCTTGCCAGGCGCAAGCTCGACTGCGACGCTGGTCGCATCATCCGGGCAGCCGGCATCGATCCAGTCGGCAATGCGGTCGACGTCGGCGGGCACGACGCGCTTGCCGCCCCATGGCAACGCTGGGAAACGGCCGCCGTCGAACGGTGCGTCACCGCGCAATCCCTTGATCAATCCGGATGCGTCACTGCGCGCGTGCGGAGGGATGCAGCAGGCGTGCCCCTCCGGCACTGGAGCAACCATCTTGATGCCGAAGATCTCGGCCGCCTCCAGCGCCTGTGCGCCCTTGTCCCAAAAACGTCCAGCGCCACCATAATCAGCGGTGCTATCGCCGGCAGCTTCATCCAGGATCGCCTTCACGCGCACATAAGCAACGGTCAATGCTTCGGTGTCCATTCCAGCCCCCGGACAGCAAGACGAAGAAGGCGGCCGGAGACTAAGCACAACTTTTGGGTGATGTCACGTAGACACGCACCTTCAACGCAGGAGCAACCGCGAATATTTTTTGTGGTTGCGTGATCTATTTCATACAACCTTTATCGAACCGACAGATCTGGCCACGCGTCTTGCGGATTCGGGCGCGAGTGCGTTGCTCCAAGTTCAGCACTGGCCATCAAACGCTGCGCGATTGAGCGCAGCGTGCATTCCAGTCGTCGTGGGACGAAGCCGAGCCACACCGTGAGCGAATCCGCGCCGAACGACTGCTCGACGAAGCCGAGCTTCGCCCTTCCCGGC
Source organism: Bradyrhizobium sp. Mp27 (assembly GCF_029953005.1). NCBI lineage: Bacteria > Pseudomonadati > Pseudomonadota > Alphaproteobacteria > Hyphomicrobiales > Nitrobacteraceae > Bradyrhizobium > Bradyrhizobium sp. Mp27. Next base: position 4,567 of record NZ_JASAUS010000224.1, read on the forward strand.
CTGTTTCCCCATCGGACTTGGTTTTCCCCCGCAAGCGCGAACTTCGCGTTGCCTTGCGCGGTCGACTGCGTTAAGCGACAACCATTCTCTGTCAGGAAGGGTGGCCGAGTGGTTTAAGGCACCGGTCTTGAAAACCGGCGTGCCCGCAAGGGTACCGTGGGTTCGAATCCCACCCCTTCCGCCAACAAGATATTGAAATTTCACGTAAATTTCATTCAGCCCCGCCCTCTGCCCTAGCGACGGCCCCAGCAAGGCTGTCTGATCCACTTTAGGGAAAATGCTAGGACGGCCTGCCTGACTTCCCGTGCTGTCGGTGTGCGACCTTCTCCGATCGATTCCATGGGACGCCGGAAATGTTGCTTTCTGCAATAGAGGGGCTGAGCGCAAAGCCCGTCAGAAAGAACTCTTAAATTTCCTGGGCCAGTGGCGGTTGTCGTGATTTCTGCTGCACTGGTCTTTATTCTTCATCGTTTGCGACAAGCGGGATCTTCTAAAATAGAGCCCTGATGAATGAAGCAGCGGCGCTGCTTCAAGGCAGCACCGCCACGACGCACTTCGCAATTCGCGGTGATCTAGGGTGGGTCCTCATAAACCTGCGCTGCGCTTCGTGTGAGGTCCGCTCTGCCTCTGATAGCGGCGCGTTGGCGCACCTCCCCCTAGGTCCGAGATGGGCCAACAGGCGACGTGAATCACAATGGCAACTGAGGCGGCACTTACTCGGCTGGTGGGATCGCGTTGAGAAGCTGAGAAATGGCAGTGACAAGCTGCGCGGGCGCGAACGGCTTCGCCAACATGATGCTGTTAGGCACGCCCTTTGATGCCCAATCGTCTGCTTCGATGCCGCTCATGTAAACGACGGGAAAGTGGGGGTCGATCTCTCTGGCGTGTCGCGCGACCTCCCACCCGTCGATCTCACCGGGCTTCAGATTGATGTCCGTGACGAGCGCCCGGTATTTGCCCTCGGCCGCATCAAGTAGCTCAATGGCCTTTTCGCCGGACGGAGTTGCTACAGTCTCGAACCCGCCCTCGCTCAGGCAGTCTTCGACAAGGTTCTGAACAAGCTGGTCGTCTTCAACGACCAGGATAAAAAGCTGTTGGTTTTCCACTCGGGGACCTCAGTGCGCCGCAATAGGAGCGCAAGGGTACACGCGGGGAACAGACTATCGTTCCGAGGAAAGTGAGCAATATTGCTCACAATGGAATTGGGGCCACTCGGGGTTAAAACACCCATCTTGAGAGAAACAAAGGCCGGACGCGAATGCCGCTCTGGGCGGCCCGCAGTTTCCCATGGTCTGCTTGAGGCCCCTAGTCGGCAGCCTATTCGGAACAATGCTGTCTGGAAGCACTTGGCGCACTAGAGGTTGCCAATGCCCCGGTACTTTTTTGATGTCGAGGACGGCCACAGGCTTTTTGATTCATCGGGGTTTGTTTGCGACGACGATATCGCTGCAACAGGGCGACGGTGCTGGCCATCGGCGTTTCACTTGATAAGCCCGAAGATGATCCTGAGCGTCGCATCGCAATAATCAGCGATGACGGACGTGAGATTGGCACCGTGCCCGTGTATTCAAGGCCGTCATACGAAAACCCGGCCCCATAAGGTGCAGCCGCTACGTCGGCGCGTGCAGTTGACCGTGAAGCCAGCCGGTTGTTCGTGGGGATTTCATCGGATCAACCAGATCGGCCACAAGCTGGTGGACGTCCTTGCACGCGGGGCACTCAAACGTCCGGATATCGAAGCCAAAGGGGCCGGGCGTAATCCGAGCCAGCACCGCTTCTGCTCGACACATAGGACATAGCGTTCGGGGATGGCGGAACATGTTGCACGCCTTGATCAGGCGGGAGCGTTACAGAACTCTCAGTCACCGGTAGTTGCCGTGGTGGGCGGTGATGGAACCCACTGTGGAACTGCCACTGGCTCGGCGCTGGTCAGTATTGCTCACATGCCAAAAGAAATTAACTTGTCGTTAGTGAGTTAGGTCGCCGCTAGATTCAAATTAGGGCAATTGCTCGCAACCCCAGTGATCACGCGTCGAGGACGCTCGTCGCTATTGACCATACGTGCTGCAGCACTCCCAGCTTGGTCGAATGTCTTCCTTGGGTCATTCGCGACGTTCGAGCGGCGCGCCTCAATCTACAGGCCGACTTCTTCAACACAATCGCCCAGAAGTGGACAGCTTTAGATCATCATTAGCGGGCGTCGCTGAGACGACGCCAAATCCCGTCAGCCATCGTCCGGGGCCAGCGTTTATTCCCGCAAGCACCCGGTCGCGCAAGACTGTGGGGCAACGTTCGCCGCGCTGGGCTAGCTCGATGACTCTCGCGGCGATGCTCTCGCGAGCCCGCGCGTCGCCGTTGATATGAAGGTAATGGCAGACTTCCTCACAAGCCAGGGACATCGCCTCAATATCGTTGGGCTCGAATGCGCCGGCTGATACGAACGGAAGGATGACGTCCATAATTCAGCTCCTCTGTTACTGGGACGCCTCTTGGTTCGGCATCTCCATAACGAACGAGTCTGCGCACATTTGGAGGCGAAGTCTGAGCTTTAGTGCTCACTTGGCCGCCGGGGACACGTGCCACTACACTGCCACCGACATCCGGGCCGGGTTTTCCTGATGTTCGGTTTGCCCTAGAATGTAAGCCAATTGATAATTAAAGGCGGGAAGCGTGGCCAAGGCAACGAAGAAGCAGCCCTTCGACGTCCAGGAGTTCCTCCACACCGTGGCCTCGGGGAGGACCGTTTCAAACTATCGGAAGAATCGGAAGGTCTTCTCTCAGGGAGACCCCGGTGATGCGGTCTTTTACATTCAGGAGGGCAAGGTCAAGGTCTGCGTCGTCTCCGAGCAGGGCAAGGAGGCGGTCGTCGCACTCCACGGAAATGGGGACTTCTTCGGTGAGAGCTGCCTAAATGGGCATCCGCTGCGGGTGGCGACGGTCGTGACGGTGACGGAGTGCGTCATCATGCGGCTCGAAAAGGCAGCTATCGTGCGTGTGCTCCATGACGAGCCGAAGTTCTCTGAGATGTTCATGGCTCACCTGTTGTCTAGGAACGCCCGAGTCGAGGAGGACTTGGTCGACCAACTTTTTAATTCCAGTGAGAAGCGTCTGGCGAGGGTGCTCCTCTTGATGGCGAACTTCGGCAAGGAGAGTAAGCCCGAGCCGGTCATAGCGAAGATAAGCCAGGAGACACTCGCGGAGATGGTCGGAACCACCAGGTCGCGCGTCAGCATGTTCATGAACAAGTTCCGCAAGCTTGGGTTCATCAAATACAACGGATCACTGGAGGTCCATAATTCCCTGCTGAACGTGGTCTTGCACGACAGTCCTCACCTAAGAAAGCGTGCCGAAAAGGAAAAATGAATTGAACCTGCTCGGACGTTGCCCCTCTGGTCTAGCTGCCGCACTATCTAGCCCGCTTGACGACCGCTACGGGTCAAAACGCGAAGAATGCAGAGTAAGCAAAGTCAGTCCGCCCTACCCCACCAAGCAGACCACATTGAAATGTGTCGCCACTTCGCTGATGGGCCAGAAGGGGACAACGACAACCGAGCGGAGCAACGTCCGCTTGCCCCCGAAAGACGACAGTGAAGCCGGCATTGTCGTATGTCGGCTACGGGCCGATTGTGTTGCAAAAGTCGAAAGTTGCAGGGCTCAAGATTTTTCGCGAAAATACTAAGCAGCGAGCGATCGCTGATTCGTATGACCTCAATCGCGCTACCGAAGTCGCCTGTGAATTTTGCGTGAGGCCGTGAGGTCCCCCGCATCTTGTACGCGAAAGTCGCGCCCACGGCCCGCAGAATTTTGGTCATCGGCGAAAATCGACTTTTGCAACAGTATCGGCCAGCAGCCGACATTGGCCGCTCCTCAATCGCTCCGACTGTTAGACCGGTCCGCACTTTGATCCAGCGCGCCGCCAAGCCAGATCGACACGGCGCTCGACGGAATGATTTGCTTCGGCGTGTGCGGATTGAGGGTGCCCGCGGTCACGACCAGCCCTTCATCGAGTTTTTCTTTCGCAAAAAGCTTGGCTTCCTTCTCCGTCTCGAATGTCTTGGTCAGCCGAGGATGTCTTGGCTTTGGCAACATCCCTTTACGTTGCACCTCGAAGGTTACGTACCAAGTGTGCCTCATCGATTGCTCAAAATGTGGCGGGTCACAAAGCTACCGTGCCGAGAAGTGCTCCGCTCGTGAGCCGCAACAAGGCATTATCGCCGCACCCCAACTCGATTGACACCGCCGTTTAAGTGTAAGCGCTCCTTTCTACGCACCTATGCAGTTGAGCGCGGGGATGGGATGAGGTGTCCACCATGAACGAGGTGGACACCATCGATGATCACTCCAGAAGAACTTTTGAGAC
>NZ_JASAUS010000225.1:0-8848 GCF_029953005.1 Bradyrhizobium sp. Mp27
GGCCCGGAGCGAATGCTCCAATCAAAGGCCGGATACATTGATGCAAGACCACTCACCACCTGATCGATGAACCTCTTGCTACGCACGGCCGGACCATACATTCGGGTCAAACTCGGAAGTGGCGGATACTTCTGCTTTGCCCCCAATGTCAGACATCAAATCGGGTCTATGCGATCGTTCCAGCAGATTCCGAATCGTGCTGTCGTGCACATCTCCGCCGTCGAAAGGGCGGGACTGAGCACTCTCAACGAAGCGCCAAGCTCAGCTACGAATAGAGGGGAAACCGAGGCAAGACGTCTGCAGAAAACCTTAGTGGCTAGGTGACAACACTTCGGTACATCCGGTTCACGCCGGCGACCTGCCCGCAAACATGGTCGCGTGGTCGGGAGCCGCCGCCCATCAATGATCGGGTTTCACTGAGATGCCCGTCGCCATTCGCCCGGGAACAGCCGTTCAGGGAGACGGCCACCGGCCGGGGGGCGCTTTGATGTAATGCCGGGGCCGCTCCACTCAGCATCATTTAAGCTACGCTAGGCGTCCCACGTTCCTAGAACAAGCTAATTGAGTTTCGCCGTTCTCGTCGGCATCTATCGCGGCAATGGCGGCGGCGCCCGCTACATCAGCCGCGGCAGTGCGGGTGACAATCCACGCGAAGGGAAGAGCAAATGAGGCCGGCTGTCGCACGGAAAGCGCGACCAACGCTCGCGACGCGCGCCCAGCACTGACCACGAGGGCCGCCGGTTCACGCTGGCGGGCCGATCAGCCCCGTCACAAGATAACATCCAGGGGAATGGTGCACACGGCTCTGCCATCATCGTCACTGACGAAGATCGAATAGCGATGGCCTACCAGCTCCGGGCGAGTTTTGCGCAGTGACCGAGCAAGCCTGATTGCATCTATCTGTGCGTCCGTTTCGCTCGGCAGGTCATGCGCTCCAAAATCCGAAACAAAGTGGGAATTGATGAGCTTGAACGAAAACAGCGGCATGGAACATGATGTCCAACGGATGCCAAAGCGAAGCCCCCGCCCACCGTTAGAGCGGGGGCTCGCGGATGGATGGCGCGAGGCTCGCGCGAACGAGGTGTCGCACCAAGGACCCGCAAACTATGAACGCCCTTGTGTGCCGATAGATGAGCACAAATGTTGTGCAGAGTGCGTAAAAAGAAGCCCGCCGGGACGGGCTACTCCAGAACGTCGTATTCGAAGGCGACGCCCTCCGGGTCATTATTCTCGAACCACCTTTCAGCGGCCTCGACCGAGGCGAAGAGCTTGATATGGTCGGCATCGACAACCTGTTTGGCGGTGTTCACGTACACAAGGACGGTCATTGGTCCCTCTTCAGCTTGCGCCGGCCCCAATGCGACTCCTTTCCCTTCGGTTAAACTCCGGGACGTGGTGGCGGTTCAATGCCAGCATGACCCCGATGCGGGCGAACATCGTCGGGCCTCCACCTTCAGCGACCAGGATCAGAGCGCTGCCGGTCGCGCTTCCTGTGTGCTCGACGCCGGCGCTTCATGTTCGCCTCGCGACGATCGTTCGAACGAGCCTCTTCAGGTCGCCAAGATCGGCCAGTCGAGGCTGATGCGGTACTTCTCGGCGAAGCACAACAGATCATGGTGCTTGAGCCTCCCTCGCACCTTTGCGACTTCTGTTTCGGGTACGGAGTAGTCGGCCGCAATGATGTCGAGTCACCTCGTAGGGCAGCCGCTTGGCTGATGACGCACCACCGGCGGCAGAGGCGGTAGAGATAAGCCCGCCGGCTCACAAGGTCGGCGGGTTTCTCTTGCGGGCAGGCTAGTCATCATCCGCCGACGAGCCGTTAGTTCGCTAGTTGAGCGCGCGCCTGTTTGACATTGCGTGAGACGACACGATCGTAGGCCGATAAAGCGGCATCGGTCGCTAACTCAACCATTTCTCGATAAGCGGCGTCGTTCGTTTGAGTGAAGCTTTCGCGGATTGCTCTGGCAAGCTGTTCGTCTGATACGGCGCCCCCCGGGGCCGCTCGTCCGGTGAGTCGGCTATACAGATTCAAGCGATACACGTCGGCGGCGATTTGCCAGGCCCAATCCTCCAGTCCCAGTTGTTGAACCACCCGGCCGACCCCTTGCTCTACGCGCAGAAAAATTGGGTAGTCGACGCTGGGCAAAGAAAAAACTAACTCAGGTTAGAAAAAAATCTGCCCTACAAATTCAGGTGGAAGCCGCCGCTCGAGGGGCTCAAGACCCGGGCCGGGGCCACTTTGCATCGATCGTTGGTGTTTCGGTATTCCATCGCCAGCACCGAGAAGAGAGGCGGTCTGCTCATGTCCGACAAGGAACCGCCCTCAAAGCCCCAGCTTCCCGAGCCGCTGCGCGAGGAGGAGGCCCGGCAGATCATCTAAGAGTACATCCATACCCAGCGGGCCATCATCGAGAAGATCCGATGGTAGTGTCTCATTTTGAAATGTTCTTGATGAACCCTATCGCCGTGTCGCGATGGTGGTCCTCATCGGCTGGACAGGCGAAGGTCGTCCGGCTGGTCCAGCGTCCACAACTGCCGCAGAAGACGCTGCCGCAGTCATTGCATCTGAAGATTTTGAAGGAACCTTCAGGAATCCTGCTACAGGCAGGACAGCACTTCATTGCTCGCATGCAGGACCTCATCCCCGCGAAAATAGTAGGTCTCAGTTTGAAATTTTCGGCTCACTGGGCAGCGCTACCAGAAGGCTTCTCGCCTCGATCTTTCCGCAGTTGGGGCACTCAAAGCTGAATAGATCGCGGAGCGGACTTTCCATTTCGATCCCGAATAGGCGCATTTCCACCTTGCAGGTTGGACAGAGTATCAGCGGATCAATTTCGATCGGTTTAGTCATGGGCGCACTCCCTTGCGAAGCTTACCGCTCAATCTGAAGTTAGCGCGGGCGCTGGCGAAGCACCGTAGGAAAAGAAGAATGATGGCGGACCCACTTTCGGGTTTCGGGACAAATCCAGCCAATGACTTTGGCGATGCGTCCGTAGTCTTCTAGCGAGCGTCCTCAGTCGGCCGTCCGCTTACCGACCGGGTCAAGCTTGGGGACAATTACATCATACTTGATACTTGAACGCGACGCCCTCAGGATCGTTCTGCTGTCGGGTGTCCCGTTAGTCCTAAAATAGAACGCTGCCGGGCTCGAAATACATGTCCCGGCAGCGCCTCATTCTCAAACTGAGCACTGAAATCCCAGTTAGCTCTAATTCTGCAATGGGCGTGCCATAGCCTCGACCTGACAGACGGCGCCGGGCGCGCCTCGCGCCGGCCGTAGCTTTGGAAAAGCAGCCGCCGGTTCACGCTGGCGGGCCGATATGTTTGGGGGGGGGCGCTGGTCAATTTTGCTCAGATTCGGACTGCCATAGGTGTTAACAAAAACCTATCACCGCGCGGCCTCCGGCTCCCATCGGTGATGAGAACGCCATCACGCGCTCCCGCCTCCTCTAGAAAGGAGCAGCGCCATGCAGCGATGCCGTTTCACACAAACCACCCTTGAAGAGTATTTCGCCGAAGAGGCGAAGCGCCTGCGTGAACAAGCCGAACTGCTTCCGTATGGCGATCTGCGCAAAATTGTCGAAAGGAAAGCACGGCAAGCCGAGACCGGCTCTCATATAGGTGAATGGCTAAACTCGCCCGGCCTAAGAGCCCCCACTTGAAGTAAGGCCGCCTCAGTTGGCGGCCTCTTCCCGCCCGCCGGTCCAAGGCGGCGGTACTGGCCTGTTTCCGGGCTCAGTGGCTTAGTAGAAAAATGCAGTGATCTAAATCGCTTAGGGAACCGTTGGTCATGGTATTGGTTCGGCATTGGAGGAACGGGAGCGTGCCGACCAACGATGACAGACGCAGGCAAAGAAGCTCAACCGCAAGACCGAGGCCCATACCCTTCGTGCCCTCATTGTGGGGACGACTTGTTCCTGACGTTTGAGATATTCGATCCAGGCAAGAGCAAGAAGGTTCAGGTTTTCGAGTGCCAGAAATGCCACAGGCGCATTTGGGAAGACCAGATAGCGTGAGGCCACCTCGGTAGGAAACGGCCTTACATTCTCGGCGTCAGCTCTTCGGCAAGGGCTCCTTATGTTTGACTTCAATCTATTTTCCAAATGCGAATGGGCGACGATGATTGTCGCCTTCGCGGCTGTAACCGCTCTCACCCTCTACGGGTTTTTCAAGTTTCTCGACTACCTGGCGCCGCGCCTGTAAGGCCGTCTCAGTTGCGGCCTCTTTCAGCTGGAGCGTTTACACATAAATCCGCGATGTCCGCTGAGCCCTCAAGAGCGACGCAGAAGCGGACGTTCCACGATGTCCGGGAAGGGCCGATATTGTTGCAAAAGTCGATTTTCGCCGATGACCAAAATTCTGCGGGCCGTGGGCGCGATTTTCGCGTACAAGATGCGGGGGACCTCACGGCCTCACGCAAAATTCACAGGCGACTTCGTTAGCGCGATTGAGGTCATACGAATCAGCGATCGCTCGCTGCTTAGTGTTTTCGCGAAAAATCTTGAGCCCTGCAACTTTCGACTTTTGCAACACAATCGGCCATAACCGGACTCATGCGCCGCCTCAGAGGTGCTATTCCGTTCCCTCTTCGGACGTCGGTGGGATCTGGTTTAGCCTCGACACATCCACTGGCGCGCTTAACGGCTGGCTTACATTTTCCTCACAGGCAGCTTATTCTTTGCGCTTCAAAGATGCCCCAAAAAGGATGACAGCTTGCGCTATCTTTTTGAGGATTACGCATTGGATACGGACCGGCGCGAACTGCACCGCGCAACAGATATGATTGTTGTCACACCTCAGGTGTTCGATCTGCTTGATTATCTGATCCGAAACCGGGAGCGCGTCGTCAGCAAGGACGACCTCATCAACGCCGTTTGGAACGGACGTATCGTTTCTGAGGCCGCGCTGACGACCCGCTTGAACGCCGCTCGGAGCGCAATCGGTGACACGGGCGAGAAGCAACGCCTAATAAAAACATTGCCGCGCAAAGGTTTCCGCTTCGTAGGTACGGTGCAGGAAGCCCAGAGGCTCGCAGTTGAGCCGGCTAGCTCGGCGGCGCACAGCGGCGGCATGAAGCCGCCTCCAAATTCAGCACCTCGCCTTTCCATCGTTGTACTGCCGTTCGCCAATCTCAGCGGTGATCCCGAGCAAGACTACTTCGTCGATGGCGTGACCGAGAGTGTGACTATGGACCTGTCACGCATCAGTGGATCATTCGTTATCGGCCGACACACCGCATTCACCTACAAGGACAAAGCAGCTGATCTGAAGCAGGTCGGTCGCGAACTAAACGTTCGGTACGTGCTTGAAGGCTCCGTGCAGCGCCGCGACGGCAGACTTCGCGTCAACGTGCAGCTAATCGACGCCGAAACCGGCGCGCATCTATGGGCCGACCGCTTTGACAAACCCGACGCCGACCTGTTCGGCATGCAGGACGAGATCGTATCGCAGCTCGCTAACACACTGAAAGGCAAGCTGATAGCGGTAGAGGCGCGGCTGGCAGAGAGGTCGATGCATCCCGACGCAACGGATCTAACTTTTCAGGGCAAAGCATGTTTGTACAAGGCGACCACCGCCAAGCAGTTGATCCAAGCGCGCGGCTTTTTCGAACGTGCGTCGGCTATCAATCCGCGAAGCGTCGGAGCGTTGCTCGGTATGGCGGCGAGCAACTTTCGATTGGCTTCTAGTTTGTTGGCTGACGATCGCATCGCGTGCTTTTCAGTTGCTGAAACACAGGTGATCGAAGCGTTGTCGATAGCACCCGACCATTCATCGGCTCACATGATCTTGGGCGGCGTCTACATTTATACCAACCGCGCTGTCCAAGGAATCGCTGAGTGCGAACAGGCATTGCGCCTTGATCGCAATGAGGCGTTCGCTCATAGTTCAATAGGGTTGGCAAAATACTACTTGGGTCGGCCTGCCGAGGCCGAACGCCATATACTCGATGCCCTCCGTCTCTCTCCTCGTGACAGTGGCGCTGCCGCATGGATGACCGTTGCCGGCGTGGCCAAGATACAGCTCGGCGTGAACGCCGAAGCCGTCGGTTGGCTACGCCGAAGTATTGAGGCGAACCGCAACTTTGCTTTCGGCCATTTTGGACTGGCCGCTGCCCTTGGTCTGCTTGGTGCTCTCGATGAAGCGCGAGCCGCCGTGAAGACGGGACTTGCGCTCGACCCAGACTTTACTATCCAGCGCGTACTTGCAACACGACTGAGCGACAACCCAACTTACCTTGCTGGGCGGGAGCGCATCTGTGAGGGTTTGCGATTGGCCGGCGTGCCTGAGGGGTGAAGGTCCGCTAAGGGTCATGAACGACAAAACTCAAGATGAGCATAATAGGTCCGCTTTCGGGTGCATAGCGACCAGTTGAGCCTGAGCGCCGAGCCATGATTCAAGCCACCAGACGGAAGGGCCGAATCATGCGCTGCGAACTCACAGACAATGAGTGGTTTGCCATTAAGCCGATGCTGCCGAATAAGCCGCGCGGCGTGCCACGAGTGAATGACCGTCGTGTCCTCAATGGCATCTTCTGGGTCTTGCGCTCTGGAGCACCATGGCGCGACCTGCCAGAAAGCTTCGGTCCGTACACGACCTGCTACAATCGGTTCGTTCGCTGGCGGCGGGCGGGCGTGTGGGCGAAGCTCATGAGTGCACTGGCTGGCGCTCATGATGCTGCCGTGCAGATGATCGACACGTCTATTGTTCGCGTGCATCAACATGGGGCCTGCATCACAAGGAACCAGCGCCAATCGATGGCAAGGTCACGCGGCGGCTGGACGAGCAAAATCCACGCGGTGGTCGATGGCAATCGTCTGCCTGTACGGCTGGCGTTGAGTCCCGGCGAGGCGCACGACGTTCGACTACGGAAAACTGCTGTCTCGTCTTAAATCCGGATCAATGCTGCTCGCCGACCGAGGCTATGACGCCGACTGGATCAGGGAGCTTGCCATGAAGAAGGGCGCGTGGGCCAACATCCCGCCGAAAAGCAATCGCAACGATCCGATCTGCTTTAGCCCGTACCTCTACCGCGCTCGCAATCAAGTCGAACGGTTCTTCAACAGGATCAAGCAATGCCGTCGGGTGGCGACACGCTACGACAGGCTCGCCGCCAACTACCTTGCATTTGTTCAACTCGCGTCAATCCGGTTGTGGCTGCGCCTTAATGAGTCCGCGTCCTAGCTAGCGCTCTTAAATGGCACTAAGGAAGTTGTCTAATTAATCGTGCGGAACAATGGCAACACGTCGGCTTTTTGGGATTTCTGAAGCTAGACTGGGACCGACCAAGCTCTCGATCGAAAGGCGGCTTAGAAGCTTCGGAGCTCATTTCTGCGCAACGGGTGCGTGTTTTCCATCGTGCATGTGGGTTGTGCGTGGCAATGAAATCGAGAGGATATCCACTCCTTCGCACCCCGGCCGCATTCTTCCGCACGAGCAAAGGGATATGGCAATTGATCGGCCAAATCCTCAGCTCTTCCACGGTCGTAAGCCACGGTCCGGGTGCCGCGGCGAAAGAGATTTGGCCCAGCCTGTCCAAAGTCGTTGGCGACCAGATGGACGGTCGGCTCGTCCGCCGACATGAGAGCATCAAAACTCCTCCAGACCTTTGAAGAACGGATCGGCGGACTTGGCGCGATGCTCGATCTCGGCAAGCACCTTCGGCTCGACCCAGATGCCCCAGTGCGCGATCCGCTTGGCATAGGGCGGTGTCTTGCGGACGAGCGGTCGAAGCTTCTCGCACAACTTGGCGGCCGATGTCTTCAAAGCCGTGGTCGACCTTGACGGCAAAAACCAGATCCTCGCCTTGCGACGACCGAGATACATGCCGTCCCACTTGCCCTCATCGAGGCCGAACGGCGATGGTGAGCGTCTCGCGCTGGGCACAGGTTTTCTTGACCCAAATATTGCTGCGGCCGACCGGGTACACGCTGTCGCACACCTTGGATACGACGCCTTCGAGCACGACCTTGCGGGCATGGGCAAACATCTCGCGCCCGTCGATCTCGAAACTCTCTGTGAACTGGACGTCGGTGCTGGCGAGCGCGCCTGCACCGAGGTGCAAGACGGCGGAGTCGCGAATCCTGGTCGGCTACGTCCGCGCTTGGCTGCGCGACACCTTCGCCGCCTTCACGGGCGCTGGCATCCAGGAGTGATCGAGCAGAGCAGGGCGTAGGAGCCGGATTCGAGCAGGGCAGAGGCGGCGCTGAACGCGCAGGAAGCGTGACCGGGGTGACTGACGGCTCATGCCAGGAGGTGAAGGAAACAGAGAAGGAAATACGCCGCCGGGCTCCAATACATGTCCCGGCGGCGGTGTTCATTTCCAGCCCCGAGATGGGAATTAACAAAAACCTCGGATATAGGTCCTACGCACGAAACCGAGGAAGGTTTCAGGCCCGCTGGTGCACGCCGCCGGGCCTATCCGCTCCCGGGACGCCTTAGACGACCCTAAACGTGCGGCGTCGATCGCGAGCTCTGACCTGCCGAGCGTATAATATCTCCGCAACTATGGCGTAGGCGCGCTCTCTGGGCACGCCTAGCGCGACCTTGCCCTTGATGAACTCTTCGAGGCCGACCAAAAGTTTACGTTCAGCCTCTGTCATCTGTTGAAGAGCGCACGTTTCCTGCTTGAGTGCGTCGTCGTCAGACATCAGTGCCTCATCCTAGTGGTGGCTGCAGCGAGCCGGGACAAGTACGGCGCCGGGCTTAAATTGGCCCGGCGGCGGTAAGGTTCAATCTGTTGGGATGCCAACTCAAAGGCCCGCTGGTTCACTGGCGGGCCTACCACCAATAAGCAACCCCTGCCGGTTTACGACAGGGGCTGCCGCGGATGGATGGCCTGAGGCTAGCG
>NZ_JASAUS010000226.1:0-8734 GCF_029953005.1 Bradyrhizobium sp. Mp27
TCGCGGTTGAAGGTGATGGGGTGGCTTCGCAACCGAATCCTACGCCGCATCAGCGCTTTACACCACGCTCGCCAGCCTCTCAGGCGCCCTCTCGCGAATAAGACGGGCTAGATTTGCTTAAGAGCAAGGGACTACAGCACACAACGATGACAATCGGCGACGTACTCGTGGATGAAAGCGATGCTGTTTATCTCGTCACCGGAATTGGGTTCAGTTTGCCGCGAAAACATGAGGAGCCACGTCGATGATTATCATGAGGGCCGAATAGAGCCGACATGTCCTGGCATGGTGTTCTCGGAGGTGCGGGCCGCACGAAGAACTAGGCAACCCGTCGCCGACGCCCCTGACCGCGCCCCCGACGCGGATCAAATTCATTCACCGCATTCTGCCACGCCACAATCTGATCCTCGTACCACACGCGCCGGTTCGGGCTGATGTACGTGCACTTCGGAAACCGACCTGTCTTTTCCATACGATAGAGCGTGGTGCGGCTGACGGGGATGATCTCCAGCACCTGGGTCTCGTTGAGCATGCGGCGAGGAGCGGACTTCGGCGTCGCGTCAACGCTCGTCTCGGTGAGTGCTGGCTTTGCTGCGGTCATTACGAACTTCCCTTAAAGCTCGGTCTGCGGAATTTCCGGCAGGTCTTTCGTCATTCGCCCGCGCGAGGCGTGTTGTGTGGTTTCACGCCGCAAGCGAAGCGATTCATTTTTTGTCGCTTTGCATCAGCTCGCGGAAGCGGCTGATGTCGAAATTGTCGGATCGGAAACCTAGTGGCCGAACTCTCCGGCGATAGTTTCGAGCGATAGCGCGCCCGATAACCTCCGGCGGATCTTCGGGCCCTGCCTGCTGCTCAGGTGTTCCCAAAGTTACCAGGGGACTTGCAGCCAGATCGGCGGGATTGATCGGATAGCTCATCACCTGGTCGGCGATCGCCGCCATGAACGCAGATCGCGCCCTCTCATCACCCCACCACGTCGTGCCGAAGTCGCGCATGATCTCATGCGCGAGAAACAAGATCGCGTAGATCAGGTCGAGCGTGTGACCGTCACCTTGGATGTCGAACGACATTTCCAGTCGCTGGCGAATTTCCTCCGCAGTCGACCTGAGGTTGAGTGAGCTGGAGCGATCAAGTTTAGCGCGAAGATCGTCCCCGAGGGTGATTTTGAATTGCTGTTGCTTCAACGTCGTAGCCCTTGTTATGACGGAATATAGCCCTACAATAGTTGACATAAAGGGTCAACTGGAACAGACTGAATATGACTACTTCGGAAAACACGACTGCCCCGCGTGTCCTTGACCGACGCTGGGACGGTCGCTCGACGTTCACCGTCGAAGAAGCGGGATGCAAGATTCTGGGTCTCTCGAAGTGCAGTGCGTACGCAGCCGCCAACTCCGGCGAGTTGCCTGCAATTCGAGTGGGACGACGCTGGATCGTCCCGCGGCACGCGCTGGAACGAATGTTGAGCGGCTAACTAAGCGGGCAGGGGGAAATTTCTCGGGCGCTAAAGGGAGAGCGCAGGTGAATTCTATTGAGCAAATTGCTCTTGCGTGTGGGGGGGCCAAGAGGACCCTCCGCGGCTTCGTCTGCCGTTGTCCTGCGCATGAAGACAAGACCCCGAGTTTGTCGATTGGATACAGCTCCGACGGCAAGATGCTGGTGCATTGCTTCGCCGGCTGCGATCAGAGGTCGGTTATTGACGCTCTCCGGTGCCTGGGTCTCCGGTTCAACCTCTATCAGGTCGAACGGCGTGAACGTGTTATTGAGCGGCGGCTGAAGGACGCCAACGTCGGCTCGTCTGCTTCGTGGGCCGCACGCGTCTGGAACAGCTCGTCCAGCGCGAGGGGATCGCATGTCGAGATCTATCTGCGGCGGCGCGGCGTAACTGTTTCGATCCCGCCATCCATTCGTTTTCACCATGGTTTGCTGCACCCTGAGGGATCGCGCTGGCCCGCCATGGTTGCGTTGGTGGCCGGTGCGATTGATAACGCCCCGGCTGCCATCCATCGGACGTTCCTCTCGCGCGATGGTACGTCTAAGGCGGCGGTTGGGACCGCAAAAATGATGCTTGGACCCTGCGGCGGCGGGATTGTTCGCCTCGGTGGGGAAGGTCGTGTGCTGCTGATCGGCGAGGGAATCGAAACCTGCCTCTCGGCCATGCAGGCGACGGGACATCGGACGTGTGCGGCGCTTTCGACGTCCGGGCTCCGGAAGCTCGCTCTCCCTGACGACGAGCGGGATATTGTCGTCCTCGCTGACGGCGACGCGGCAGGTGAGGCGGCGGCCATGAACGCGGCGCGCCGCTGGGCGCGCGAGGGGCGTCGGGTCCGGGTCGCACGTCCTCCTGCGGGAATGGATTTCAACGACCTGCTCATGGATCGCACACACGCCGTGACGGAGTTCGCGACATGACCTCCGAGCGCCAGATCGTCGAGCTCATCGAGCGCGCCGAAGAGGTTTGTGGCCCGACCGCATCCTTAAGCGGTGCAAAGCCCCGCCTCCTTGTCGAAAACTGCAATCCCGATCGAACGGTTGCGGGACTGCGCGACTTGCTTGCAGGCGTCAGCTGTCTCTATGACCGCGGATTCCCGGTTCGCCTCGCTTTCGACCAGCTCCAGCAGGGCACGGTCGCGCAGATGATGACGCCCGACGCGCTCGTGCTGACGGCACACATGATCTGCCGCCCGTATGCTCTTAAGACGAGGCGGGACGGCGAGGTCGAGGAGGTTGATGCTCGCCTGCCGCGGTCGCTGGCGGTTATGTATCTCGACTGGCGCGGTGAATGGAAATTGCCCCCGCTCAACGGCATCGCCTCGGCGCCCCAGTTGAGGGAAGACGGCACAATCAACAGCACCGAGGGGTATGACACTGCCACCGGCATGTGGTGCGAGAACGTCCCTGATCTCAGTGATCTGGTTCCCGCGAAGCCGAGCCTGGACGAGGCGGCGGCCGCCCTGCGGCTGATCCGCGAGACCTTCAAGACGTTTTGCTTCGCTGACGCCGAGACCATCGGACCCGCGCCGGGCGGCGTGGCCACGGTCGATACATCGAAGGCGCCGGGACGAGACGAATCCTCGTTCCTTGCCGCATTGCTCACGGCGGTTTGCCGGCCAAGCCTGCACCTCGCTCCTGGTGTGTTGTTGCGAGCGGCTCCGGTGTCGGGTGCCGGAGCCGGCAAAGGATTGCTGGCCCGCTGTATCAGTATTGTTGCCTTCGGACGGGAGCCGCATGCAGTGACGGGCGGTGCAAGCGCCGAGGAACTGGAGAAGCGCATCTCCGCCGAGCTGATGCGGGGCGGTCCGTCCCTGTTCCTCGACAACCTCAACAATACGGCTTTCAAGTCCGACCTTCTCGCCAGCGCTATTACGGAACGGCCAGCGCGGGTGCGGTTGCTTGGACAGTCGCAGATGGTCGCGTTGAACGCATCTGCGTTCGTGATCCTGACCGGCAACGGGTTGACGGTTTCCGAAGATCTGGCTCGCCGGTTTGTGACGGTTGAGTTCGACGCGCGTACGGAAGATCCGGAACTGCGGCCTTTTGCGGCGGACATCCGGCTTGAGGTGACGCAGCGGCGTAAGGAACTGCTGGCCGCGACGCTGACGATCTGGCGGTGGGGGCGGACGGCCAGCGGCATCAAGCCCGGCTTGCCGATTGGGAGCTTTGCACAATGGTGTCGGTGGGTCCGCGACCCGCTGCTGGCTCTTGGTTGCCAGGAACCGGTCGCGCGGCTCAGTGAATCGAAACAGCGCGACGGGCGCCGCCAGGTCGTCGCAGATCTTTTCGTGATCTGGTGGGCCAAGCATCAGGATCGCCCGGTGACCGTCCGCGAACTGCATGATGAGGTGAGGCAGGCTTTGGACCCGCAGGGGCGGGGTCGTCAGTATGTCGCATCCCAAGCCGAAAAGCTGGCGGGCATTCGCATGGCCGGCTTTGTCCTCTCCCGGCAGGCACCGTCCGGGAAATGGGGCGCGGCTACGTATTCGCTCAAACAGACCGGCGAGGAGGAAAGGCATAGGGGGCATAGGGGGCATAGGGGGAGCGAGTTGCCCCCGGAGCTTCGCGACACCCCCTATGCCCCCTATGCCCCCTATGCATCCTATGCCTATGGCGGCCGCACCGTCATCATGGATGGTCCGTCGGGAAGTGATGGTGCGGTGTCAGCAAAACCCAGCGTGGCGGGTGATGTGGAGGTCGCAGATTCCTCGGCGCCTCCTACGCTGGAAAAGTCCGAGACTGTGGGCTGGAGCACAAGGCTGTGAGTGCATTCGAAGCTCTGAAGGCGGCTCACGCCGCCGGCGTCAAATTCGTTGTTGACGGAGAAGATCTTGTGCTGAGCGCAGCCTCAGCTCCGCCGCGCGCGGTGGTGAGCGCACTCTCCCTGCACAAGCCCGAGATCGTGGCGCTGCTGCGGCCCGGCCGTGACAACTGGTCGGGCGAGGACTGGTTGGTCTTTTTCAATGAGCGGACCGGCATTGTCGAGTTCGACGGTGGCCTGCCGCGGGCCGTTGCAGAAGCTCGTGCCTTCGAATGCTGCGTGGTCGAGTGGTTGAACCGCAATCCGTCTCGCTCTGAGCCCGACAGCTGTCATCACTGCGGTGGCAGCGCAGGCGCCACTGATAAGCCCCTGCCGTATGGCACCGCAACAACAAGCCATGCCTGGCTGCATTCGGATTGCTGGGAGGCGTGGCATGCAAATCGGAAGGCTACGGCCGTTGCCATCTTGTCGACGTTCTTGAGGACCGGCTGATGGGCAAGCGATCCAACTTCGAGCATCGTCCGCCGACCTCTGCCCGATACCTCGAGGCGCTGACGTGCCGCTGATCCCACAGCCTCGTTCATATCTTTGCCGAGCCTTGCTTGGGCAAAGGGGATTTAGTCCGACACCTCAAAAAGCCGGGTCCGGGGTGCGTTTACGCCGGAGGCCGGCTATGCTGAGAAAAATGCTCGCCCAAGTGATGTTTTATAACCCCAATGACATGAACGGTGGAATTGCCGAACTGATAGAACGCGATTTCGACGTGGAGTATCTTGAAGACTGGATAGACGATTATGGCGCCCAACGGTTTGGGTCAACGCCTGGACACTGAGCGAGCTCGACGATGACAGCTTCTTTGATTGGGTGGAGACGATTGTCGAACCTGCAGGTGGGGAGCTTCTGAATGCCGGACCGGTGAGTGAGGCGCAGGGCCGCGGCAGGCAGTAGTTCCACTGAAAAAATGAGTATAGAATCATAATGATGTCAGAGCGGATATAGGGATGCCATGGGACGGCCCATCGGAAGTGTGAACAGGGAAAAGCCGTTCAACGACGCACTCCGGATGGCACTGCGCAGTCGTCCGCTCGCTCTGCGGAGGGTCGCAGACCAACTGCTCGACAAGGCGGAGCAGGGTAATCTCGCCTACATCCATGAGCTGATCGATCGCCTGGATGGCAAGGCCGTGCAGGTCGTTGATCGGCAAGATGTACCGATCCACGAGCTTACCGACGCCGAGCTGTATCGCATCGCGGCGGGCGGCGGGTCGAGCGTAGAGACGATGTTGCTGATCCCGCCGGTGAAGGTTAGGTCGGATGATCCGATCTGAGCCCAAGGTCGTCGCCTGAAAGACGCAAGCGACTGAGCATTCTGATGACCTGAGTAGCTTGCCACGTACCTCCACGCGCGGTGACGATCCCGCGCTCATTCAGGATCGCGGAGATGCGCTTGGCGGGGAGGTCGCGTAGCGGCTCGATAATGGGCCGGAAATGCTCGGCGTGCAGGTCCGCTTCGGCCTTGCGGGCTTCCCCGATTGCGGCATTGCCGAGCACCTGGCCGCGAGCCTTGGCGGCTGCGAGAGCTTCTCTGGTACGTTGAGCGATGCGCTCGCGCTCTTTCTCGGCCACCGCGGCGTGGATATGCAGCATGAACGGGTCCACGTCGGGTCCGAGCTCGGTGACGATGAAGGGGATGCGCTGCACCATCAGGCCGCTGATGAAGTGAACGTCACGGCTGAGACGGTCCAGTTTGGCAATGATGATCGGAGCCGCGCCTGCCTTGCCGCCTCGACCAAGCTTGCGAGCGTACTTCATCGCGGCTGCGAGCTCGGGCCTGCGCTCCAGTGCATCAGCGCCTTTTCCGGTCTCGACCTCCCGATACTCGGCTTCGATGTTGAAGCCATGTTGTGTGCAGAAGGATCTGATTGCAGCTTGCTGCGCCTCCAAGCCGAGACCACTGCGACCTTGCTTCGGCTTTGATACGCGAATGTAAGAAACGGCTGCGCGCATAGAATATTTGTCCTCCCGAGAATTACACGTGATCGAGCGTCTATCTGTAAACGCGGATCAATATATCGGATGGACCCGCAAATCGGAATCCACTTTCTTCGGAAATCCAATTCGTCGTGCAATGACTCACAGCTCATTGCCGAGCACGATGGCGCGTTGCAAGCATGGGGCTGCAAGATCAGACCAGCCCAAGAATTCTGACCAAAGGGGTGGGGGAGGGAAAAAGTGTGCGGAAAGCATGCTTATGTGAATAGGATCGCCCCGACTGGACGCCTGCGCAGGTCAACGACCGTCGTGACGTCTGGTCTGAATGAAGACTGCACCAAGCCATGGTCAGCGGCTCGCATATCGAGAAGCCCGTGATGCGGTTGTCCAGTTTGGCTTATTGTGGCGCTTATCGTGGGAGCTTCCAGCCCCACTTATTTTTCTATCGCGTTGGCAGCTCCGGAATGTTCCAGATCAATGGAGCTGGCGGATTGGGCGAGAACTCGACCGGCGACATCAGCGTCGCGTCTGGAGATAGTTGCATCTTCCCGATCACGTTGCGCGGCGCGGCGAGTAGCTCGGAAATCTCGCAAAAGCCGGCACACGGCAAGCTGAAAAAGCTCAACGTTGCAACTTACGAATACAAGACAAAGGCCAGATACAAAGGAAATGACACCTTTGCCATTAGGGCAACAGGTAAGGGGCCGAGGCCTTCTGGCACGTCGGTCATCACAGTGCACGCGACGATCAAGTAGGATGGTCGAGCAGTTGAGCGATGCCGAATTGATGCAGATTGCGATGGATGGTCGAGCGGACTAGGCCGCACCGGTCTCTCGGCTGTTGATGCCTCCGCCGTGAGGCGTCTGCGATTGAAGACGTTGAAGATCGGCCGAGCCTCGGTTTATCGCGTACTCGTCGAGTGAACCCGCTCTGGCGTGCAGCTCGCGGATCTTGCTTCCTGGCACCCGACGGGAGGGAATATTCCTTGGAAAGCATGCTTCAGCAAAGCCCTCACAAGACCGACCGCCAAAACAATCCCGACTAATGTGCTCTGGAGTCCCGCAGCTTCTTTAGTCTGCAATCGCCGAGTTGGGACGAGGCATCCTCGTCCGGCACGACGGGCGAACGAAATAATTGCCACTGGGGGCTAACATTCTTCAACCCGTCGCTAATGGCGGGCGGTGACGATGTCTGTTCATGTGAGGGAGCAGAAGTCCGCAGTCATCGCCCAAACTGACGCGATTGGACCCAGAACGGACCGCGCTGCTTTGGGTTAGGTGCGGAGGTCAAGAATCTTGCACCAGATTTGCGGTCGAACAATTCCAGCGGGTTGCGCAGCGGCATCGTATGTCGGTGGGTTGCGCCGCCGCATCAATGCGTTACAACGATGAAATCCGTGTCTTTTCCCGTCTCGTGGCTAAATCCGTCGTCGGAAATAATCAATGAAGAGGCCGGCGTCAGAAGTTTAGAGATCCTCTCAACGGTATCCCGCGGTATTTCGATGCGGTTGAGGACAGCGTTGGCTTTATCGGGAGACGGTACCGATAGGGCGGTTTGCTTCACGGGCGCTTCGCGTTCTTTTGTGGCATCCTCGATGCGAGGAAATTCGTCCGGAATCGACACGACGGTCCAGCGAATAGCCGCTCCCTCGCTCTGGAATTCCATTGCAGTAAACACGTGCGTTCCAAGGGGCTCCTCCGGATTTTCGATCTTGACCGCAACATCAAACAACGGCGAGAAGCCCTGACGCACGAAGAGCTTGCTCAACTTACGACTCACGAAGACGGAGATCGGGGCCATCTTTCTGGGTGTGCCTTCAGCGGCAGCCGAGTTTGGAACCTGGAGACTAGTGGCTTCTGGAGTCTCGGTCTTGGACACCGGTGATCCATGCGTTGCCGCGGCTGTGCTAACGCTCTTACCCACGACTGTGGCAGCCTGAAATTCCGGCGAACCGGACACTGCTTTCGGCTTAAAGAGGTGCGGACTGGTTATCTCGACCGGCTGGACATCGTGGTGCGCAATGATCACGCGCGTGCCGCGCTTCGTGAGATGCCAGAGTCGAATGGCAAAGTCATTTTTCAAACGGATGCAGCCGTGTGACGCCGGATGCCCAGGTACGACACCGGCATGCAACGCAATCCCTGACCAGGTGATGCGCTGCATGTAGGGCATGGGGGCAGAGCTATAAATATTTGAGCGGTGCCATCGTTGTTTGCTGATCACGCTGAATACGCCCAGGGGTGTAGGATGCCCCTGAGTTCCCGTGGACACCGTCGAGCGTGCGATCAGTGCCCCGTTGTCAAAAAGCGAGACCCGTTGGTCAGCGATCGAGATGATGATCTGGAGCGGGCCCTTCGGAGGGGCCTCGGGCCGAGCGTTCAGAGCTGGCCCCGCAAATTCGGACAGTAGCTTGAGTGGATTTTCTGCCTGACAGCGGCGAGGATTCTTGCTGCGAATCAGGAGCGAAGATGACGAAGAAGAGCCGCCG
>NZ_JASAUS010000227.1:0-8570 GCF_029953005.1 Bradyrhizobium sp. Mp27
TCCTTCACGAGCCTCAAGCAGCTTCAGGAACACATCGATGCCTACGTCAACGCATACAACGACAGAGCCGAGCCCTTCGTCTGGACCAAGAAAAAGGTCCGTCAACGCCGTGTCAAAGGCCGCCGTATCACTCAGCTCTGATTCCGGGTACTAGATGCCCGGTCGGTAGCCGAAGCGGCTAGGCTCGTGGACGCGTTTCGCGACCTTATCGACAAGACTTCTTGGCCACACTGGCGCAAGGATGAATTCGTTCGGGCCGTTGAGGCCCTGGCTGAAGCCCAGCTTGTCACTGAAGCGGCGATTGCGTTGCCGGGCGATGCTGGATTCCGGGAGCGCTTTGCCGCGGCCTTCATCGTGTTTGCGAAATGCTAAGGCTCTCCTGCGGGAGGGCCTTTTAAATACGGCGTGCCCCCGCGGGCCGGGCTTTAGGCTTAGCCCGGAGCCGCTGCGCCGTCTCCGCCCATGCGGGTAACAATCCCTCACGCAAGGCATAATGCACTCCTCGCCGGAGGCACTCGGTCAAGCAGCTGCCTACGGCACCGCTATCACTGCTGCGTGCGCCGGGTGCCTTCTTAACCGGTCTCGTCGCCGCAGTCGGTCCCGCATCCCGCTTCGCGGTCGCTATGCTGATGCTCTTGCGGCTGCATTTCGCTCGGCTCCGCTTTGCTTCGCGGCAAAAAAAGGTCCATTCTGTCCTGATCGCGTCAAGGCCAAGCCCGATGGGCGCTACGCGGCTTTGACCCGCTCGCGCCAGCGTGGAGAGTGGCCTTCCGTCGCGCTAAAGCGCACTCAGGTCGGTTGGGACCTCACCGAACTTCCTGATCAGCTTGGCGTCGCTGAAATCGCCGGTGGCTGGATCGCCCGTTCGCGAAAACGCGACAGCGCCGATATGCCCGGGCTTTCGCGACAGAGCCTCGGCGCGCATGACCGCCGCATTAGGATTGAAGCACTCCGTCGGCTCTCCAGGCGCCATGCCGTCATCGGCGGCGACGAAGGGCAATGCGACGTAATAGGTTACTTCTGACATTTCCTCCGCTCCTAGCCGTTGTAGGGATGAAATCTTCCGCGCGCGTAGGCGTGAGAGACTGACTTCATCAGTTCGGCGACCTCGGATTCCAGATACTGGTTTGCAACTATCAAAGCCTTGATCGTAGCGCGAACGTCCCCACCGCACGCGGCAAGGGCTTGATCGACAGACTCCTCAAGCGGGTCCTCGTCGCCTTGCGGAATAGGCATAGGACTTTGAGACATCAGCCGTTTCCGCAATAAATGAGACTGCAAAAGGTTCTCATTTTGTTCCTTTGGAGTCAAGCGCCGCCGTTTGCCAGAGCTGCTATCTTTTCCCGGGAGCGCGGCGATCAGTGTCGTGGAATTTCAAGCGGGAACGCCCCTGGGCGCGAGATGCTTAAGCTAGGTTCGATAACCTGTTTTGTTGAGTAGCGTGATGGTCAAGGTTGCCAAGCCCCGAGCCATGGCTCGATCGCGTCCTCGGCGGGCTTGAACACCGGGATGTGGTAGTTCGAGCGCATTGATGTGACGCGCTCGCGGGTCCAGCGATTGCCGTTGCCGGTCTTGAGGCCGTTGCGATTGAGGAGGCCGGCAATCAGATCGTCGCTGGCGATCAGCACCAGTTGACGCACGGCCTGGACGATATCGGCAGAGGTGCTGTTGCGCTGTCCGCGCCGGCGCTTCGGCAAGCGCAACTCGCTGTGGGCGCCCCCCACCCAATGGACGATGAGAACGATCTCCGAGGCCGCGTCGTCGATATCGGCCACGACCTCATGGATGAGGGTGCGCACAATGCGCTTCTTGAGGCGAGCATCCGTCGTCGGCGCATCCCAGACCGTTTTGAGGTTCGAGGCCAGAACGCCGAGCGAGACTGGATCGGCAAGGGGTGCGGGCGTGGCCGCATCATGCATGGCGATCTTGGCCTCAACCTCCGCCGCGTGAGCGAGCGCCCTGTTCCAGCGCGCTTCCAGCTCACTGGCCACCAGCCGGTTCGCGGGATCAGCGGCATCGTATTGCCGGAAAGCCCTGTCGGCGGCATAGCGCGCCGCTTCGAGGTCGCGACTGAGAGCATCGCGTACCTGATCGCGCCGTTCCCTGGCTCCCTTGGCGGCAGCGGTTGCGGCGGCGACAGCGCCCGGACCGACGACTCCAAGCAGCGATTCTTCGATGGCGTCATCGACGCGCAGTCCGCCGAAGGCGATGCAGTGGGCCCAGCCATTATCCATCCAGGCACGGTTGCAGCTGTAGCGCGGGATATGGTTCTCCATGCCGGAGTACCGGAGTGTGAGCTTGCGACCGCAGCGCTTGCAGCGGATCAGACCGGCCAGCAACGCGTCACCATGGTTGGGCGCGCCGTGATGCCGACTGATGGGAACATTGCTGCTGACCATGGTGCGAATCGCCTCGAACTTCTCCCAGCTCACATACCCTTCGTGAGTGTTGGGCTTCAGCGTCAGCCATTCGTTCCGCGCCTTGCGGCGGATCTTCAGGCTCACGCCAGCGGTGCTGTATCCCGCCGCCACAGCTGTCTTACCATAGGCATAGGCGCCGCCGTAGACCGGGTTCTCAATGATCCGGTGGATGGCAGAGTAGTTTGGTCGCCGCCAGGCCGTGTCGCCGTTGGTCTGCTTCACCGGCAGATCGAGATTGTACTCATGGAGCCAGCAGAGCGCCTGTCGCGCGCTGCCCAGTTCCTCGACCTTGTCGAACACCAGCTTGATCGCCTCCTGGACACGCCGATCCGGGTCTTTCTCATAACGGTCGCCGGCCTTCACGAAGCCGACGGGCGCTGTCACAACCAACTCGCCCCGGCGCGCCTTCTCGTAGCGGGCCGAGAGCGAGCGCTGGCGCAACAGATCCAGCTCGTACTCGTTGAGGCTGCCCTTGAGCCCGAGCAGCAGGCGGTCGTTGCCGTGCCTTGGCGCATAGATGGTCTCTTGATCGACCAGAACGGTATCGACCACGCGGCACATCTCGATGAGTTGCTGCCAATCCCGGCTGTTGCGGGCGAAGCGCGAGACCTCGCGGGCGCAAACCGCACCAACCCTGCCGAGGCAAACCTCCGCCACCATTCGCTCGAATCCGGCGCGTTGTATGCCGCCGGCGGCTGAACGACCATCTGACGACGGACAATCACGGACAAGCTCCGTTCGTACGGCGCTGCGAGGGCGAAGATGGGCTTTCACGTCGAACATCGCCAGCACAAAGCTCTCAACAATTGGGCCGAGAATTCTCATCAGCCGACGCGGCGGCGCGAGCGGATCATGGAGCGTTTCAAATCGTCCCGTCAGGCTCAACGGTTTCTGTCAGTTCACGATCAGGTCGCGAACCTTTTCCACATCCCCTATTCTGGAGCCGTCACTGCCGACTTCCGTCGTGCTTCGCGCGGGCGAGCCTTTGCGACTTGGCGCGAGATCTCCGCGACAAGCGCTATCGCCGAATCTCGAACCTTTGAGAAGCGCCTCCTTCGGCTCGCGGTCGATTAAGTTGACGATGCCCCGCTGCCTCCAGCAGCACGCCAGGCGCGATGGAATTGCACCCCACGGTGATCCGGGTTTTCCTGTGAATCGGGGAGAAGCGCCCTACGTCAGCTACTCGTCAGCCAGCCAGTCTATGCAGACTGGCTGCGCACTCTCGACTTTATCGGAGGTGGAATATGACAGGCATTGGCCGAGCTGGTAAATCGCACGTTGGGCCCGCAGGAGCCGACAGCGCATGGGGATCGAGTAGTTCGAGCCCGGAGCTCGGTCCCGCCCCCGGGGAGGGCGGGCAATCTTTCGACTCTGTCGTGGAGCGGATGCGCTCCGGGCCTCGAGATGGAACGGCTCCGCTCGTGAGCCTGCCACCAGCTTCGGCGGTGGCAGTCCAGATTTCCTCAAGTGGCGACGGAATCAAGGCAGCGAAGCAAAAAATGCGCAGCCTGCTTGCGGGGCTTAATGCTTCTAAAAATGCAGCCACACGAGCCCGGAACCCGAACCCGTCGGAGGCGCAAGAGCTGATCGATCAAGTCGTCAAGGCAGGCTCGGAAGTTCTGGGCTATTACGCGAGCCTCCCCCCGGACATGGCGCGCGGGCTTCTTTCCGACGGTCGGGCTCGCCGACTCCGCGAGGAAACTATCGCTGCGGGAAACGAATGCGACATCGTGGCCACCTGGATTATCGGCGACCTGGAGAAGAGCAGGAAGAAAGCAACAGCCTTGCTCAAGAATATGCGAGTTGCCAACGCTCAGCCTGACCAGCTGAGCCGAGCGGTATCCAGCGTGGCGAAGCACTACGAGGCCTGCATGGAGGGGTGGGGAAAGAAGGCATTGCGCATGGAACGGATGCAGTCCGTCTGCGCGGCCACCGCCAACTTGCCGAGCACCACGCCCGAGATGCGGCAGGCCGAAGAGGCCGCACTACGCCTGCAGACCGGCTGGGCACTTTATACGAAGTGCGTGTATCTGCAATCGCAGGTTGCTCTTGCTCAGCTTCTAATTGAGTCGCGGGCGACGTTCGAACCAGCTGTAAGCGACGCCCTCATGGGTGAGGATGGGCGGGTGCGTCTGCTCGGGACCTTTATCGAGGATGTTTTTCCGGCATTTAACTCGGCGTCCGAAGCCGTTCTGAGCAGCAACGGAGCGGCACTCGACGCAGACCACTGCACCGTTCTGGAAGGAGTCATGGAGCGGCTTTCGGAATTTGCCTCAGGGGTGCACGGAATCGTTACCAGGCTAAGGGACGCCGGAACGGATGCCGACCTTCCATTAAAACTGTTGGGCCAGATCGCGGATGGTGCATGGGTCACCGCGGACGACGTCACGCGTCTTTTGGACGTGCAGCCAAAGACGCCCGCCGTGATTGAGCCGACGGCCCGGACTGCCGTAGTGGTTGAGGGGGGCGCGGCCCGCAGGGAGGGGAAGGGCAAGCGCGCACCGGCCGCAGGCGAGCGAAGTTCGGCGGCCGGGCCGCGCGAGCCGCAGCTCGCCACGCCCGACGCTGCCACGGCCCCGACAGTCAAGGTGATCGTACTCTCGGATCTGGGTACGAAGAAACTCGCGAGCGCGGAGGAGGCGGCACTCGCGAGGGCGTCATCGTCGGCGACCGGGCACCTGGAGATATTGCAGGCTCCGCCCTCCAGGAACGCACTGACCGGATTACTCAAGCGATTGGACGAACTTTTGCAGTTCGATCTGCCGGCTCAGCAAAGCGCGGTCTCGCAAGCGCGCCACGGGAAGCCCGAGGACGCCGATCACGCCGTGGATCTCGTCGTTAAGCGCCTGCAGACACAGGCCTCCGAGATTGAGGCCAGTGTAGCCGCGCTGGAGGAGCCTCGCCGACGTGTCCTACTCACGCCTGCGCAAGTGCCGGAAGTGCACGACAAAATAGCCCGGCTCAAGGCGATGTTGTCCGAGGTGCAGGGACAGGCAAACTCTTTCACGGCGCGAAAGGCGGTGATCACGATCGATTGCATGAAGACCTACGCGTTTCCGTCCCAGAAGTATCTTGAACAGTTGCGAGCGGCCGGGGAGTTGGCGGCTGTGAATTCACCGCGCGCCTTGAAGGATGATCCGGGGACACTGTTCGAGATC
This sequence comes from Bradyrhizobium sp. Mp27, assembly GCF_029953005.1. Taxonomy (NCBI): domain Bacteria; kingdom Pseudomonadati; phylum Pseudomonadota; class Alphaproteobacteria; order Hyphomicrobiales; family Nitrobacteraceae; genus Bradyrhizobium; species Bradyrhizobium sp. Mp27. The sequence goes on from NZ_JASAUS010000227.1 coordinate 5,579, forward strand.
AAGCTGCAGCCCAAGGCCCTGCGCAATGGCGCGACGCCAAGCCCGATGTGGGTGCACATCCATACCAAGCGGCCGGTACATGCCAGGCAGTTGGCAACGCTGAGCGATGCCGGGTTCGCCGCTTGCCACGTGAAGTCCAATGACCAGCGCGGCTACAATCAGGACTGGCAGAGCGCTCGAGCTGCGACGGGGCGCGAGAACGTCGTGATCCACCGCGGCAAGCTCACGCCGGCGTTCTGTAGGTCCTTGTTGCGCACCGCAGCTGGCGGCCAGCCGTGGCATCCCCTTCCCGAGGCGGAGCACGCGTCGATGCAGTTCGCGCGCCTCGGGATGTAGTTACCTGGGTGTCCCGCGCCAGAGCGTCGCTGTGGTGACACGATCAAGTGGACCGTTTCTCACCGAGAGGAAATCCTCGATGAGCTCGAAGCCGGCGCGGGCTTCCTCGAACAGATCGACAACAGGGTCCGATTGAAATTCGATCGGGAGCGTCGTGACCCCAACTTCCTTTCGCTTGGCAGCTGAACCGTCAAATGCCGGCGATGTGTCGTCTCAAGTCCAGGCGCATGCGATCAGCGCTCCAGGCTCTTCATCTTCGAAAGTGAGTACACATGAAATTCGTCTCAATGAATCGGGGGGGGCAACAAACGGATAGCGTGGACGCGCAAGATGCCTCTCCAGCCGACTCGTCGGCAGAGGCGGCGGCCTTTCAGCGGCAGCTGAGCGAGGTCGCTGTCCTGTCCGCTCCCGTGCTCATGCAGGTCCGCGCCTATCAAGCGGATGCATCGCGATCTGAGGCGCGACCCATCGTGCGGGCGAGCGGGCAACCATATACGCCGGCTCCGCACGGTGAAGGCGGTGGAACGACGCTGAATGCGTCGGCGCTGCCGCTCGGCCATGCAAATTTGGTTTTCGCAGGAAGCGGCATGGATCCTGTTTATTCCGACGATGCGTCTCTTATTGAGGGGCTCGGGCCGGCACTCTTCAAGGCTGGGGCCTCCGAGCGCACCGTCAGGCGCAATGTACGTTGTCTTCTCGGATTGGGGCATTGGCTCGTAAAGAACGGAAAGCCGGGCATTGCTGCCCGGCTTTCCGAAGAGTCGCTGGTCGAGGATGCCCTGGAGTTCGGCAAGCAGGAGGGGCAGGCCATCGCTACGCCACTGGTTCATCTTCGAGCCTCCCAATCGCCGGGCGGCATCGCGCCGATTGCAAGCCGGGTTGAGCTGAATCCCTATTCCCAAGATGCGGATCTCATCAAAGGGTACAAGGAAGATGCAGCGTCAGGCACCGCCAACACCGTCAGGAAGTATGCAACTCTTCTTATCGATTTCAGTGATTACCTCCGTGAGAACGATAAGCCCGGCATTGCTGCTCGACTTGGCGACGGCTCGCTGGATAATGATGTCAGCCAGTATAAGGAGGCGGACCCCCGTGGCCGCAGAAAAGCCGGGGCCGCACTGGCTCATCTCCTGAGGTCGCCGGCGGGTGCTAGAGCGATCGAGCTCCGGCCTCATATTCGCCCCGTTCCTGATTTCGAAGGCGCGGTTCGCGCTGAGCCGAGCCGGACCCGGGCCGCGACTGCACAGCACAGCTCGAGCGGAGCTATCAGCTGGCCGGAGACTCTGCCTGCGAACCAGCAGGATCTGCTTTTGGAGACGATGGACGGACCCAGCTCCTCGCCGCCTATCGAGACAATTGCGCACCATCAACAAGCAGCGGATGCAGGAGGGTCTTTTCGTGACTTGAACTTGCCCCGCGCCGACCATGGGGTTTCACCGCCGCATGGCCTGGCATTGGATGCTGCAGGGTCCCTGAACTGGCGCCACCATGACGACGAACTGACGGATAAACGTCACAGGAACCCGCTCGGGCCAGGCGAGCAGGTTCTCGTCATCAATGAGCATGATATAGGGGAGTTGAGATCAGCGAAGAGGCAGAAGACGCTAAGCAATCCGCAGGGCGTCGCCGTTGAGCGGCAGCTGATGCAGACGCCATCCCATCAACTGGCGGCGTCCCCATCGCAGATGCAGGCTCCGATGCTGTCGCAAAACGAGCTGATCGGCGAGCCGCTCCCGGGGGAAGACGCGGAGCTCTTGGCGAGGTTTCGTGTAGACGCCAAGCGGCGCAAGCTCACCCCAGGCGCCATCAATAACAGTGTTTCCGGGCTTGGGAGATTTGTTCGCTGGGTCAACGCAGAGCATGGGGGGTCCGTAGCTTCTCGGCTACGAAAAGGTACACCGCTGGATGAGGAAATTGCGGCGTACCGGAGATTGGGCCGTGACCCCCAGCACCGCATTACATCGGCCCTGGATGTTCTCCGGCGGCTCTTGCGTGGGGGTGAAGAAGCCGAAGCTCCCGAACCCCGCGTCCTCGGTGCCCCACGTCGCCTGGTTCCTCATCCAGAAGATGCGCCCCTCATCGAGGGCGCGCTGAGCCAAGCTCTGAAACATGTTAAAACTGCGAAGGATAAGGGGTCTGCGCAAAAGCGGGCGACACGTCTTCGCGCGCTGAGTGCGTGGCTTAAAGGGAATCGCAAAGGGAGCATCATCGGGCGACTTAACGGCTCTAGCAAGGAGCAGTTAACGCTGGACAACGATGTGCTGGCGTTCCAACGGACCGGAGGCGCAAGATACCGTCCCGATTTGTCGCATCTTCGCAGCTACTTAAAACTCATCGAGGCGAACCGAGAGCTGGGGCTGCCAGGCCCTGAGCAGCCGAGCTCGCCGGCCGCGTGGGGCGATCGGCATCCCGGCTCGGCGCAGGATCTTCCCTCAACGCCGGCAAGCCCAAGCGCGGGAGCTTGGGTTTGGTTGGGTGAACAGCTGCACGAACCAGCATCACCATCCAGGCCCCCGTCACATGCTAAGGGCAGGCTTGAGCCATCTGTTGATCTGAATGCGCCGACGCCGTCCGAGTTGCGCGACGATGCTCATTTTGCGCCAGCGCATCCTGCCAGGGCCCGTTCAGACACCTACGCTGGTCTTGAGCCATTTGT
>NZ_JASAUS010000228.1:0-8364 GCF_029953005.1 Bradyrhizobium sp. Mp27
TCGTTCGGCCGCACCTCGTAATTCTCCGTCGTTGCCGCCTCCATACCCCCCGCCAACGATTTGCAAACACGTTGATCAACAGACTGCAATCCCCACGCCAAACCTTTGCGAATGGGACGCGAACGTCGCTTACAACTTACATGAGGCAACAGCCTATCATTCGGGAACTTCTACGCTGACGCAATGCGCGCGAGCTTCTGATCGACATCCGCCGGCGCGGACTGCAGGTCGCGCCTGAACTGGCGGTCGGCGATGGCCCACTCGGCTTCTGGAAGGCGATAGATGAAGTCTTTCCCGGCACCGGCGGCAGCGCTGCTGGCAGCACAAGACCGTCAACGTGCTCAACAAAGTTCCGAGCTTCGTGCAGAGTGTTCAAGCTGATCGATGCAGCCTCGAAAACCTGGCGTCGATTGAAGGGCACAAATCAGTTGCCGAAGCTCATCGCCGGTGTCGGATTCGACGACGGCATCGAGGTCAGCCGCTCACATCCGATCAATGTCTCGCCGACGCACGGCGACGACAGGGACGCCTTCTCCGCAGTTGCTCCGGCTGCACTATCGTCATAGCGCCCACAACGCCGCGGCTTCGTTCAATCCGGCCTCTATGAGGTGCACGCGCCACCGCGCGCGCGGATCGCGCCTGCCACGCGACCTCACAGAACCCTCAAGATTCACGGAGGACGCGAATCAGGCCATAAGGCCGGAATCGCAGTCGACGTCCGTGATTCGCCTTGCTCCATGCATTCCGCTCGTTGGTTTCTCCTGACCTTTCGATTGCCCAGATCCTTCCCCAGGCCGATAAAGTGGTGCTCGTGGCTCGGTCGAAGTCAACGGTCTCGTTCTGTCCCTGTTGCGGCTGTCAGACGCGCCGCGTCCACAGCCATTACGTGCGACGCTTTATCTGCCGTGGCAGGGTCGGGTTGTCGAGATCCAGCTTCACGCGCGACGGTTTCGATGCGCGAATTCACAATGCCAGCGTCGGATATTTACTGAACGGTTGCCGGGAACGGTGCGGCCGAAAGCGCGACGCACGTCCCGGCTCGTCGAAAGACAACTGTCGATCGACTTGGCGGTCGGCGGGGAGCCGGGTGCGCGTCTGTCGTGCAAACTGGCCATGCCGGCCAGCGGCGACACGCTGCTGCGGATGATCCGCGCAGCCGAGTTCGAGTCGCCGGAAGCGCCGCGTGTAATCGGCATCGACGACTGGGCCTGGCGCAAGGGGCTGCGCTACGGGACCATCATCTGCGATCTGGAGCGCAATCGCGTCATCGATCTTTTGCCGGATCGAAATGCCGATACGGTCGCGTCTTGGCTGGGCCGTCATCCAGGCATCGAGGTAATCGCGCGGGATCGCGCCGGCATTTATTCCGAGGGTGCGCGTCGCGGTGCTCCCGATGCAGCGCAGGTCGCCGATCGCTTTCACCTTCTCCAGAACCTGGGTGAAGCGCTGCGTCTGGCTGTTGGCCGTCATCGCAAGGCGGTCGGCGCTGCTGGAAAGGCCATGATTGCCGAGATGATCGGAAACAACAAAGCCAGGCGGGAACTATCGGCAGAGCCCGCAAGGAAACTTGATGCCCTGCGCCGCTCGCGGGGCCGCCACCGCCGTTCACTCTATGCCGAAATCCTCGATTTGCGCGCCGCGGCCACGCGTACATTCCTGCTGAACATGGGCCTCCTAGTTCGAGAACGGAATAGGCATGATAATTGCTGCCTCCGGAAGAGGTTGAACTGATCTTGAACGAGCTATCCGAACCGCCCTGCGGTTTACCGCGAGAATATCAATCAACGCTTAGGAGACGCCGTGATGTTCCGGCCAAACGATGGTATCAGTTGGACGATCCTTACTTGCTTGGGGAGCCGACGGGATCGACGCTGGATGTCCCACGCATCTCCAATCGCTCCGAGCGGCGGGAACACTATTGATCGTTTCCCAACACGACATTGTTTCGAAGGCGACCGTCGGAGATTGCAAACCCCGAGACGGAGCATCCTTAAACCGTCCCGAAGCCTAAGAAGCCCACCTGCATTATGTTACGCTACGTTACTTCGTAAGCTCAGCGACTTTTTGAAGAAAAGGCCGTGCGGGAATCGCTGCTTAGGTGCGTGCCGAGCATGGCAGCTGGGACTGACAAATCGACCCCAACACCGTCTGGCGCGTCGCGCCGCCGACGCTGAATATTTGCGGATAGGGGGCTCTGCCCATGCAAAGTGGTTTCTACCATTGCACAGGACGCGGAGAGGGCCGATTCGAGCGCCACGAGCGTTAGTCAAAACAGTTAGGCAAGCGTCAGCGCCGAGGCAGGAAGCTGTCTGCGGTTCGTCACATCATTCACGCCGGACACACACCTACAGAGGAGACCCCGCGCTTGGCTAGTGTCACTTCTCTTGACCGTGTCCGAGCAGTCGCGTCCGGCCGTAATGATATTGTTCTGGTGGCGCTGCTGATCACGATCATCTTCATGATGATCATTCCACTGCCGCCGGTCCTCATGGATGTGCTACAGGCCCTCAACCTGGGGCTCTCGGCACTGCTGCTGATGATGGCGGTCTACATTAAATCCCCCCTTGCGTTCGTCTCCTTTCCTTCAGCGCTCTTGGTGACGACGCTATTTCGGCTATCGCTCGGCGTCGCCGCGACACGCACTATCTTGCTTCATGCAGACGCCGGTCAGATCATCAAGACATTCGGGGACTTTGTGGTGGCCGGCAATCTCGTGGTGGGCGCCGTCACCTTTTTGATCATCACAATCGTTCAGTTTGTCGTCATCACCAAGGGATCGGAGCGTGTGGCGGAGGTTGCTGCACGGTTTTCTCTGGATTCGATGCCGGGCAAACAAATGAGTGTTGACGGCGACTTGCGTGCCGGCAGTATTGATATCCGAGAGGCAAGTCGACGCCGCGTTGCGATTGAGCGCGAGAGCCAGCTGTACGGTGCTCTGGACGGCGCCATGAAGTTTCTCAAGGGTGACGCCATCGCGAGCTTGATCAGCATTGCCGTGAACATCATAGGCGGTATCGCGATTGGAGCGACTCAAAAGGGAATGGGATTGTACGAGGCGCTCGAGGTCTATGCGATCCTGACCATTGGAGACGGGCTCGTCAGTCAGATACCGGCTCTCTTCACAGCGATTACCGCGGGATTTATCGTTACGAGGGTTAGTGACCAACATCGCGGTGCAGATCTCGGCAACGAAATCGGCGACGAGGTCGGCGCACAACCACGTGCGCTGATTGTCGCGTCGTTCATTCTCCTCCTCTTTTCGTTCGTCCCTGGCCTTCCGACGGGAATCTTCATGATCTTGGCGGTTGTAGTCGGAGGCGGTGGCTGGCAATTGCAGCGTAGTCAGCGGCTGGCCACACCGGCAATGCGTCGCGACTCGGTGACAGGGGCAACGCGCTTAACAGCCTCGGACGAGCCGACCGGAGGGGCTGATGGAGCCGACGACATTGGCATCAAGTTCACTGTGCCCCTGATGGTCGACATTGGTCACGACGTTCAGGCGGCCGCCTCTCCCGATCTACTGAAGAAAGCGTTGGATGCAGAACGGCATGCGCTTGTTCTTGATCTCGGCGTCCCTCTTCCAGCGATCAATGTGCGGGTGAACGACAGCTGCAAGGATGGAGCGTATGTCATCATGGTAAATGAAATACCATGCGGTGAAGGGCGACTGCGCTCGCAAATTCTTTTGGCACGTGATACTCCTGAAAACCTCGATCTTCTGGGCATTCCGTATGTTCTGGACAAATCCTTTCTTCCTCAGATCGAGACGGTTTGGGTGGACGCCATACATCGCGAATCATTGCGAGCTGCCAGCATCCCTTTCCTGGAATCGGTGCAGATCCTTAGCTACCAAACTGGCCTAATCCTGCGCAGGCACGCTTTCGAGTTTATCGGCATCCAGGAAACAAGAACTCTTTTGAATCGCATCGAGGTGTGCTTCCCGGAACTCGTAAAGGAAGTACTCCGCTCAGCGCATTTGCAGAAGATTTCAGAAGTCTTTCAACGGCTGATCGCGGAGGAGGTTTCACTGCGTAACATGCGCACCATCCTCGCCGCACTGGTCGAACGGGCACAGAACGAAAAAGACGTTGTCCTGCTGACTGAGCATGTGCGCTGTGCGCTGAAGAGGCAACTCTGCATCCCGTATTGTATCGGCATGAACCTGCTGCCCGCCTATCTTCTCACGCCAGAAGTGGAAGATACGATACGCAGGGCCATTCGGCAGACTTCCGCCGGCAGCTATCTCGCTCTTGACGCGCGAACCACAAGCCAGATCATTGACGCAATACGAGAAGCTATCGGCAACCTAAACCAGCAGCCGCATAAGCCGGTGCTGCTGGCTTCGACGGACATACGTCGATACCTACGCAAGGTCATCGAAACCGACTTCTACGAACTTCCAGTGCTATCCTATCAGGAGCTTCCCCCCGATATCTCCATACAGCCATTGGGACGGATATCGCTGCAATGAGAAATGCCAACATCAAACAAGGTGTTCTGACGGGTGATCAGGCCCAACTGACCTTGCGCGTGCTATCTGGCCCCAACAATGGGGCCGAGACATCGCTCGGCGATGGAGTCTGGCTAGTCGGTAGCCATGGCGCTGACGACATCACCTTCGCAGATCCGGAACTAGTTGGTTCACATCTTCGCATCGTCATCGAGGCGGGGCGCATCCAGATCACCGCTCTTGCACCGGGTGTGCTCATCGGCGGTGATGGTTGTCCCACGGGCCATCCGACAATCCTCGATCCACTCACTCCGGTTCGGGTTGGGCGGACAATTTTCAGTATCGGCCCGACCGGCGGCGGCTTTCCCGATGTCGACTCCGCGGTCGAGCGCAGAAGGCTGCATGCAGAGCGCGCCCCCTCAGCTCCCGAAGGACCGGCGACCCGGGGTCGAGAAGCCCGTCTTGTGATGAACTCGATATCTCGGCCATTTCGGCTTGGTGCGGCCGCTTGCGTCCTTCTGCTGATCGTCTATGGAGCTAGTGCCGGGATGGGGCGCGTTGTTTGCTCTTTCACCTCGGCCATCGTTCCGGGTACTGACCCGATCAAAATTGCCAGGAATATCCTTCGCGATTTGAATGTCGGACGCGGCGTCAGCATCGCGCTCTCCGATAATAACCTGCTCATCGACGGCGACCAGCAAGCTGGAGAGGCTACAAAGATCAAAGCAGCCCTCCACGACGCCGGGCTAACAGCAGAGGTAACAGCGAAATCAGCGACCGCAGCCGCCCTGTCTGATGCAAAGATCATCGACCTGTCAACGACGGTCATGCGGGCATTCGGCGTCGATGGGAGTATTCGCGTGGGAAGCGCCGGAGGGATATCAATAGCGGGATATGGGCCGAGCGATGCAGTTGTCAAAGCGGCCCTTCGTCACCTGCAGCAGGATATTCCCACAGTACGCACAGTTGACGACACGGTCGTAACGCCGGACCGCGCGCGAACCTTTCTAGAGACTGCGACGACAGTCGGACTCCGTCGCTCGATTCGCATCGTGGTGAAGCCAGACGTCATCATTGTTTCGGGAACGCTTACCCCAACCGCCTATAACGAGTGGAGGACCGTTGCTTCCCGCTTCGAGGAGAAGTTCGCACCCCACATTCGACTTGAGGCACACTGTTTGCCAGTTGTATTGCCAACAGCGAGAGGTGTGCACCTCGGCCGGTCTCCATTCATCGTAGTTCAGAACGGAGCGCGCCTGAAAGTCGGCGACAATATCGATCATTTCGGCAAGATCGTTGTCATCAATCGCGACGGAATGCTTGTGCGTGTCGGAGAGTCCGACGTGCACATTGCCTATCCGAACAAGCCGGAATGGATAACAGAGGAGGATCAACTGTGAGCGATCATCTGGTCGTGCTTGAGCTGCAGAAGCAGCTGGTAGACGATGTCGATGGCACCGAGTTATCTGCCCTCGAGAGAGAGTTCGAGAGTTGGCGACAATCGTTGAAACGTGACATGGATAGCGGCGTCACGAGGCGTCATTTCGACGCATTGTGCACATTGCTTGACGCGATAAATGCCGCAGCAGACGCTGTCAGTACAACATGGATGCGCCACCACAGCAGGCGATCCTCTGGCTTGGAGGGGTGAGGTGGATTTCAGCAGGATCAATGGCTCGCTTGGCAGATCTGTTGCGGCATCTGAACTGAGCTTGAGAACTCACATGACGACCATGAAAGCGGACGACACCATGGATCAGCTCAAGCTTCAGCTCTCATTGAACACACATACTACACTCTTGAGCCTGAATTCGACTGTCATCAAAGCAGTTCACGAGGCGCTGAATGGTATTATCAGGAACATTGGCTGAGGTACGCCGGTTAGGCTCCCTCGATTCGAGGTCCGCTGTCGGCGGACGTAGTATCCGACCTGCCGTGCACCGGTGATGTGCTTCCCGTTTTTTGGCAAATGCATTCGTCCCAATATGCATCCGGGATTTTTGATCCGCTGGCACCGCACGCCACAATCAAAGGTCTGAACAACGACGGACGATGTTAAAGCGCTATGTCTTCCAGCCTTATGCAGCTACGTCATTTCCGATATTTCACGGGCATCGTGGATGCTGGTAGTTTTTGCCAAGCAGCGGCGACGATCCACGTGGCGCAGCCGGCCCTGAGTCAGCAGATGGCTGCCTTAGAAGCCGAGCTCGGCGTGGCGCTGCTGCACCGTAGCGTACGCGGCGTTCGCCCAACTCGCGAGGGTGCGGTCTTTTATCGCGAGGCCATGTCCATCCTTCAGCAGGTTGACCAACTGCGCAGCATCGTCCGCTCTGCGGCAGGAGTACCGGAAGGTACGGTAAAGCTCGGGATGGCCTCGGTGTTCGCCGCTTCGTTCGCCTGCGCCTTGATCGAAGGCAGCCGGACAGTGCTCCCAAAAGTGCGCCTCCATCTTGTTACCGGTGACTCTCTTCAGATGAAGCCACTCATCGCATCGCGAGCCCTTGACATCTGCGCTGTGCTCGAGGATGCGCCCACCCCAGGCGTTACCCGCCAGCCACTGTTTCAACAACGGCTCCACTTGGTACGTCCTCGCGCTAAAGGGGACGTCGCTCCGGCCATTTCGCCTGAGGAGTTGGCTGAGCTCCCTCTTGTATTGCCGACACGCCCAAACACGATTCGCGACGCATTAGATCGGACGTTTGAAGCGGCCGGCGTCATGCCGAATTGCATCGCAGAAGTCGACACGTTCGCCAATGCGCTCTCCTTCGTCAGGGCGGGTCTCGCAAATGCGATCCTGCCCAAGGGCGAAATTCCCGATATTCCGGGCGACGAAGATCTGAGGCCGCTCGTAATAGATCCGCCGATCCATATGACGGCTTGCCTCATCTCCTCTGGCGACCTCGCCCCCGCCGCCGAAGCCGTGAGCTCCTTGCTGATTGCGCAGGTACGAAAAGTGCTTCAAACAAGACCTCTTGCGGCATCGTCAACTTAATCGACCGCCGAGCCGAAGGAGACGATTCTCAAAGGTTCGAGATTCGGCGATAGCGCTTGTCGTCGAGATCTCGCGCCAAGTCGCAAAGGCTAATTCGCGCGAAGCACGACGGAAGTCGGCAGTGACGGCTCCGGGATAGGGGATGTGGAAAAGGTTCGCGACCTGATCATGAACTGACAGAAACCGTTGAGCCTGACGGGACGATTTGAAACGCTTCATGATTCACTCGCGTCGCCGCGTCGGCTGATGAGAATTCTCGGCCCGATTGTTGAGAGCTTTGTGCTGGCGATGTTCGACGTGAAAGCCCATCTTCGCTCTCGCAGCGCCGTACGAACGCAGCTTGTCCGTGATCATCACGCGCGGCGGCGTGCCGGCGGATTTCAAGAGCGTCTTCATGAGCCGTTGCGCAGCGCGCGAGTCTCTTCGGCGCTGGATCAAGGCGTCGAGAACGAAGCCATTCTGGTCGACAGCGCGCCAGAGCCAATGTTGTTCGCCCGCGATCGAGACAACGACCTCGTCCAGATGCCATTTGTCGCCACGAGCGGGAGCGCGCTGGCGGATCCGATCGGAGAACGCCTTGCCGAATTTCCTTCCCCACTGGCGCACGCTTTCATAGGTCACACCGATGCCACGCGCCGCCAGCATTTCCTCGACCATGCGTATAACAGCCGACGTCCCCATTCGAGTCTTGACGGCAGCACGCCGGATCAAGCCTACTTCACCCCGCTGCCACCCCGCCTGGCAGCCTAACCCCGGCAGACGCTCCACTTATCGACGCGGAGATCCTGTTCAGACAATCGGGACCAGCTCTGTAAAGCGCTGATGCGGCGTAGGATTCGGTTGCGAAGCCAACCCCATCACCTCCAACCGCGAACGCCACGCCCGCCATGACCGACGATACGATTCCGCCCTTCTCGTTTCC
>NZ_JASAUS010000229.1:0-8251 GCF_029953005.1 Bradyrhizobium sp. Mp27
AAGGCTCCGAAAGCCTTGCTCACGATCCCGCGAAATCGTTGCTCACGATCGTCTGAAATCTCTGCTCACGATCCCCTGAAATCCGCGCTCACGATCCCGCGAAACGCGCACCGAGGCGCTGCGCGGTCGTATTGAAGGCGCTCAACATGGCATCCGTTCCGGCTGCACGGACCTCGTCAAAAGCCTGATTCATGTTTTCCTCACCCTGCTGCGCTTGGCTGATTGCACCTTTTTGGTCGGGTCGTCCCTGGGCCGGGCGCCGGCGGCGAGATGATGACGATGATCATCATCGGCAGCATAGTTGGCATCGACATACCGATCTTGAACATTGGTATCGCCTTCGATCAGCGGCTTGAGGAACTCCCACATCCAGGTCGGAAGCGCGGTCTTGCCGACGTTGATGTCGGCCTTTAGTGGCGGCCCGGTCGGCGGATCGCCGAAAAGCTTGGCTAGCTTCTGTCTAACCCGATCACTCTCGCCTTCGCGGACCAGGAGATCACGCAACCAGTGAAGTGCCTGGATGACGCGCATGGCGGGCCGACCGGCCCAAAACAGCTTGCTGGCTGCGGTTAGACGGAAAGTGATGGTGACGTTGCCGAGCTTGATCGGTTGTTTGCGAGCGTCGGTGTGGACCACGATTTTCGCTGGCACGGCGTCGGTCAGGCCAAGGTCGTTGGCGGCGGTCATGCCGTCGACGAGCATCCGGGCTTGGTCGCGCCGACCGACGGCGTCGTCGGGGGGTGGGCTTCTGGGTCAGCTTGTTGAAACCGAGCTGATCATGCAGCCCTCGGTTAATCCTTCTCAGGTTCTTGGCGTTGGTCAACAATGCTCTCGGACCGCTTGCGGGCGGCTTTAAGAACCCCCGAAGACCTTCGCACCAGCGCGCACCTCGTCCAGATTTCCGACTTCGAGCTACCTGCGTCTGATCAGGAGGTTTCCTTCTTCTCCGCCGGGCTTACGAGAAATCGGGATATTTGGCGGTTTGGCAGCTCGAACTCGCCAAAAGCGGCTGGCAATACCATCTGGAGTTGGCGGCTCGGGCGAAATCGGTGACCTGCCGGATCACCTCCGCACTCAACGGCGTTCGATGCCGCAAGACGACGACAACTGCGTCGTCCTCCAGGAAGAGCCGTTGCAGGTTGCTGGAATGGACACCATGCGCCGTCGCGTCGATCAGCGACGAGTGCTGGACGTAGACCATCGCGTGCGAAATCTCGCTCTTGGTCATGCGCCGGACGGCTTTGCTCACCTTGCCCGGGCCCGCGGTCAGGATGATATCGCCCACTTTCAGGCGTTGAGGATTCAGCTTTTTCATTGGCTCAATCGGATGTCTGCGCGCCGGCGTGGGTTAGGAAAAGTCCAGAAAAAGGCCTTGCGAGATCACAACCTCTCCGTTAAAAGTAACCTCCATGCATTTCCCGATAGAATATTTCGCTGGATTCGTCGAACCATGCCAGTCCTTCGCGCCGCGCCAGCCGACCTTCCGCACTCGCTCCGGAACGTGGTCGAGTATCGAAAATCCGGCCTCAGCCTCAACCATGTCGTGGGCTGCCCGCTCGATTGCGGCTATTGCGTCCGCCATCTCTTTCAGAACTTCGGGATGAAGCAGCCACATCTGGTGGTCAGCGATAGCGAGGCGGTCGATATTTTGACCAACCATTGGGCCTTCCGAGCCGATACGACGCCGATCCAAATCTTCAACCGGGCGACCGAGCCCTTCCTGCCAAGCGTGAAGGACCACCTGTTTGCGACGCTGGAGCTGCTCGACCAACGGGGACTGAAGAATTCAGTGCTTGTCATCACTCGATGGAAAATCGAGGCTGACGATATCGCACGGCTGGAGCGACTGAAGAACATTCGCCTCACCATCCTCGTCACCTGGTCCGGCATCGAGGACGCCAGAGTGGAGCCTGTCGACAGCGCGCATGCGGAAAACTCGTTGCGTGTTCTCCACGACCATGCAGCAAGAACCAAAGCCATTCTCTACTGGAGACCGCTGATCGCCGGACTGAACGACACGGACAATCACATCGGCCGGGCGCTGGCGCTCTCCGAGTATGCCGATGCCACGGTATTCACGGGTCTTTTTCATCGCGCAGAAATCCGCGCGCATCTTCGTGAAGCTGGCGTAGCGGACCTCTATCCGGAGATTGCAAGGCGCAAAATCCTGCCCGCAGAGATCGAGCGGCGCGTGACGGAGGCTTTTGCAGGCAAAGCGCTGTTCCGAAAGACGTCCTGCGGAGTGGCCTATGCACATGGCGCTGCTGATTACAACGGCCATTTCGGAATACGCGAGATTTGCGACATCTGTCCGCAGCAGCAGATTGACCGCTGTGCGCAGACTCACGTGAAACCCGAAGTGTCACGCGTGCGGGAGCTGGCAGCGCTTGCGAAACTTGTGTCCAATCACATATCGATTGACGATCGCCGGATCGAGCTGAGCGGCAGCACTGAGCAGCAGCGCTACTTCATTCAGCACACGCTCAATTATCAGGTCCACGATCGATCGCACCCGCATCTTCACGGGCGGCATGGACGGGCTGAAGTTGGATGGAAATAGATACAGGGCGTTTCTGGATCATCGACGTCGAGGGTAGCGGCAGCTCTCCGCCGGAAATCGTCGAGCTGGCGATGCTGCAGGTCGATCGGCTCGTGCTCACCGAAAACAAACGGCACTGGTTCGTGCGGCCAGAGCACGGGATCAAGCCAGCCGCCACGCGCATCCACGGACTGACAGACGACGATGTTGTAGGGTCTCCGGACATCGCCGACATCGTCGATGACATCATTACGTGGATCGAGGACACGCCGATCGTCGGTCACAATGTAAAAATCGAGGTAGATATTCTGTCGAGGTCGCTCCCCGACTGGAAACCCAGTTCCGCGATCGACACGTTGAAGCTTACAAAGATCCTCAAGCCGGAATTGGCATCGTACGGTCTTGCCAATCTGGGTGTTGAATTCGGCTTGGCCGATGAGGCCGCTAGGCGCACTGACGCAAAGCATCATTCTGCGCTCTACGACGCCACGCTGACTGCCCTTCTCATGATCCATCTGCTGTCGCCCCTGCCCGCCGACGAACGGCGCAGAGTTCTCATGGAAGCGAACATTCTGGATCCAAGACAGGGATCTTTGTTGTGATTTCACCAGCGATGAAAATCGCTATTACGGGCACGCATTCGTCCGGCAAGTCCACGTTCCTGCAAAGTCTAGAGCAGGAGCTCAACGATATGGGTTTGAGAATTCACCGGATCGGCGATTTTGCACCCAGGGCACAAGGCCTTGGCTTTCCGATTTTGACCCAGCATACCTACGAAAGCACGCTCTGGATCATGGCGGAATGCTTGCGGTGCGAAGCCGAGGCCTCGCTTCAGAATGACGTCATTCTGGTCGATCGGCCCGTTATCGATGCGTTGGGATATCTACACGCCGCCTTGCAGGTGTCGGCGCGGACCATCGACAGCCGGCGGTCGGGCGAATTGATGACGATCGTGAAGGCGGATATCCCCGATTACGACATCCTTATCAGAACTGCAGTGGACACTGATATCGCGGTTGGTGAGGGACGGGATTCGGACGCAGCATTTCGCGTGGAAGCGGCGAGCTCGATCGAACGGCTTGTCAACCAGATCGAACCGAAGGCTCTCATCCTGACCTCTGGCAACAGAGACAAAATAGTGGAGCGTGTTCTTGAGAGCGTTCGATCTCGACTGCTGACTCTAAGGCCGCAATGAACCAGGTACCTTGCGACCGCAAGCGCATCGGTTTGGGGTGCATGGCACTGACTGGCATTTACGGCCATATCGCCCGCGATGTTGCCATTGATATCATCCGCCACGCATTCGACATGGGTGTCACCCATTTCGACACGGCCGAGCTCTACGGTCCGTTTGTCAACGAAGAGCTATTAGCTGATGCGCTTGGCTCCCGTCGCACCCGTGTCGAGATAGCCACGAAATTCGGATATCGGCTCGAAGCCGGCAAGATCGCAGGATTGGATTCCCGTCCGCAATCGATTCGTTCAGCCGTGGAAGGGTCGCTGCGCCGACTGCGGCGCGACTACATTGACGTCCTCTATCAGCATCGCCCTGACCCAAACATTCCGGTCGAAGAGGTCGTCGGCACGATGTCGGACCTCGTGAAAGAAGGGAAAGTGCTTGAGCTTGGCCTGTCTGCTACCGATATAGAAACGGTGCAGCGAGCGTCCGCAATACACCGGATATCTTTCGTTCAAAACGAATACTCCCTTATCCAGCGGCAGCCCGAGCAGGGACTACTTGCCTATCTGAACGGCACAGGCACCGATTTCGTGTGCTACTCACCACTTGGGCGGGGCATCCTCGCGCGGATACCCGACGTGGAAGCAAAGCGTTCGCCGACCGACTATCGTAACAAGGACCCCCGCTTCGAACCGACACGTCTGGCCGAGCTCAGCCTTGCTCTCGATCCGCTTTGGGACATAGCGGCTGCTCACTTGGTCAGGCCAGCTACAGTCGCCCTCGCATGGCTGCTGGGGAGGTCACCCAACATCCGGGTCATTCCAGGCGCTACTTCGGTAGAGCAACTGAATGCGAACTTTGCCGCAGCGTCGGTGCCTCTATCTTCGGAGCAGCGAGTTGCCCTCGATCACCTTATGGTTGCCCGAGCCGCAGACTGATTCAGCAAGACTCAACTCTGCGTGCGTTGCCCCGAATTACCATCTACGACTTCTCGCACAATTGCGGGCAGACGAGCTCGCCGCGATCTGCTTCGCGCGTCGGGTTGGATTATTCAGCTATCAAGAGAGCTCAGTGATCGGATCAATGAATGAGTGCGGCAAGTTTCGTCAGCGCTTATTCGACGGATATTCGACGACTTTTCGATCCGAGCTCGGTCGTGTCCCCGGATGTGGTGTAGCTCGGTAGAGCAAAGCCGCCCCGACGCGCGCCCCCCAATAGCGCCGTAGCGGGCGGGCGGCTTTGCGGTGGTCACCGGCAGTTCGCCGGTAGGGTCGGGTTGCTGACACCAACCTGATTCGAGGAACCACCGATGACCGATGAGATGATGAACCTCCGCACGCTCGTGGAGAAGACCCCTGATGCCGATCTGTTGCGCGAGATGATCGGCTTTGCCGCCCAGCGATTGATGGAGCTGGAAGTCGAAGGCCAGACCGGGGCCGCCTACGGCGAGAAGACCCCCGAGCGCCTGGCCCAGCGCAACGGCTACCGCGACCGGACCTGGGAGACCCGTGCCGGCGCGGTCGAGCTTCGCATCCCCAAGCTGCGCAAGGGCTCCTACTTCCCCGGCTTTCTGGAGCCGCGCCGCATGGCCGAGAAGGCGCTCACCGCCGTGGTGCAGGAAGCCTATGTGCAAGGCGTCTCGACCCGCTCGGTCGACGATCTGGTGCAGGCGATGGGCATGAGCGGCATCTCCAAGAGCCAGGTGAGCCGGCTCTGCGCCGAGATCGACGACAAGGTGAAGGCGTTCCTCGCTCGTCCGATCGAGGGCGACTGGCCGTACCTGTGGATCGACGCCACCTATGTGAAGGTGCGCCAGAACGGGCGCATCGTGTCGGTCGCAGTGATCGTCGCGGTCGGCGTCAACAGTGATGGCCGGCGCGAGGTTCTCGGTATGGATATCGGTCCCTCAGAGGCTGAGACATTCTGGACCGCGTTCCTGCGCAAGCTCGCCCGCCGCGGTCTGCGCGGCGTCAAGCTGGTCGTCTCCGACGCCCACGAGGGCATCAAGGCCACCGTGGCCAAGGTGCTCAATGCCTCCTGGCAGCGTTGCCGGGTGCACTTCATGCGCAACGCGCTGGCCCATGCCGGCAAGAGCGGCCGCCGCGTCGTCTCCGCCTTCATCGCCACCGCGTTTGCCCAGGACGATGCCGAGGCCGCTAAAATGCAGTGGCGCAAGGTCTCCGACCAACTCCGTCCCAAGCTGCCCAAGCTTGCCGGCTTCCTCTACGAGGCCGAGACCGATGTGCTGGCCTATATGACGTTCCCGCCGCAGCACCGCACCAAGCTGCACTCCACGGATGAGATGGACAAGCGATTTCTTCGGGGCCGAGACGACGACTGCGGAGATCGCTGTAAGTCCATTCTTTTGTTCGGCTGCGCTGCGGGCCATTCTTCCGTCCCGGCCACCAATCTCGCAGCCGCCGCGCGCCGGGGCGGTCAAGGCTGCCGCGTCTGCGGCCACCGCAAGGCTTGGCCTTGACCGGCCCGAGCACGGCGGCACACTGGCAGTGGAACGGGACTGCATTCCTGGCTAGAATTTGCCATCAGCCGCGATTATGGTTGTTGGGCGCGGGCGACCTCATGGCGAAGCGTGACGCGTCGGCTGCAAGCGTCACCGGACTGCCTATTTTGTCCTGCCGAACTGAGGCGCTCGCGCGCCACTTTTTGGGTGCCGCGACTTCCATTGCGACACGAATCGTTCGTAGCTTTGCTCGGCCTGGGCGGCAATCAACATCTCGCGGTCGCGCAGCGACTTGATGTTGTAGGCATAGGCTGGTCCACGGCGGCTCCCTTTCTGTTGTGGATGTCCGGCTTGAAGTTGCATCGCGCGGGTCTTGTTGGCGACCAGCGCCGGGCGCGCCCACAGGTAATCCTCGCCCTTTGTCAGCAAGTGCCAGCAGAGCACAGTGAGCTTCCGAGCCACGGCCACCGCGGCGATCTGATGGCCGCGCCGGGCGCGGATGCGTACGAAAAAAGCATGCAGTGGACCGGGCGCCTTGGCCGCTGCCCAGGCCGCTTCGACCAGCATGGCGCGCGCATGACTGCGGCCGATCTTGCTGATACGGCCGTGGTGGGCTGCTCCCAACCCGGACTGCCGCACCCGCGGGTTCAGCCCGAAATAGCTCACCAACTTCTGCGGGCTGTTGAACCGGCTGATGTCGCCGATCGCCGCCACGATGCCGGCGGCGACCGCCAGGTTCACGCCGGTGATCGTCATCAATCTGTTGACCGCGGAATCCTCGATTGCGTCCCGCGCGATCTCGCGGTCGAGCAGGACCAGGTCTTCCGCCAGCCGGTCAAGCTCACGGACATGCCGGTCGATGGCCGCTCGCTCATCGTCCGGCAACTGTTGAGCGGCCAACCATGCCCGGCCGCGGGCGTTGAAAAGATCGGCATGCGGGCACTTCGGGATCAGGTGCGCGTGCAGGATCGAATGCACCGCGTTCTTGAGCCGCGTGCGATGCCGCACGACCTGGTAGCGCCGCGCCACCAGCCTACGCTTGCGCTCGGTCTCCGCGTCAGGCGTCCAGATCTGCGGCAGGTATCCCGCCGCCTGCAGACTGGCGAGCGTGCCGGCATCGATCTTGTCGGTCTTGACGTGAGCCTGGGCGATCGCCTTCACCTGCAACGGATTGGCGATGATCCCCCGCGCCACGAATGGCGCCAGAACCCGCGACACCGCCAAGCTGTTACCAGTCGCTTCGAGCACCACCTCATCACCGGCCAGCAGGGTTTTGCCAAATCCCTCCAGCGCAGTCCGCGTCATATCAATGCGCCCCGCATGTCGAAGCCTGCCGTTCTCCCAAAATACCACCTCCCCGAAGGTTCGGTGGACATCAATGCCAATTATCCGTCGCATTCGCACCTCCTCTGCCGAACACATGACGGGAGCTGCGGGCGACACGACAACTACGGATTCGCGCTCGCGGCGCAACCGGGCGAGTCGCAGAGGCGGCCAGCTACTAACTCGAGCTCTCGGCTCATCGTGTGCATCGGCCTGCCCGCACTTCGTGCTCCCGGTGCCTCTGTCCCGATGGTCGCACCATACGCCACGATGTAGGAACACCGCAGCGGAACGTTGGCACCGAGCCATCTCATACCGGTTACCAACCCGATCGAGCGCCTCAACGGCGAGATCAAGCGGCGCACCGAGGTCGTCGGCATCTTCCCCAATGAAGACGCCATCGTTCGCCTCATCGGCGCGATCCTGCTCGAACAGAACGATGAATGGGCCGTCCAGCGTGCCCGCTACATGACGCTGGAAACCATCGCGCCGTTGAGCGATGGTCCCACCGTCAGCCTTCCGGCTATCGCCAGCTGACCAGTCCGGCTCCTGCCGGCAAACGCGGTGCCCCGCCGCCTGCTACACCACGCTAGGGGACACGATCCCGAGCTCTCACTCGTTGAAATTTCTGGCGCTCCCTAGCCCGTCCTATTCGTGAGAGTGCGGCTTTTGGGCCCGATTGATGCGGCCGCACATCTTGTCTGACGAGGCGCACAGGATTGCCTTCGGCTTTTCGCCGCCTGACGAC